>JAJXWJ010000019.1 GCA_021781655.1 Bacillota bacterium
CCTCCGTGCTCTGTAGTGTATTGCTATTCCATAAAAAAATATTATACCAAAGTGAGGATGGGTGCAACAATTTTTCATAACTTGTTTGTGCCTTGAGCGAAGCGAAAGGAATGGGGTAAATTATGTTAAAAGTATTAATAATAGATGACGAACCAAATGTAAGACAAGGTTTAAAGCTTATACTTTCTTGGGAAGAAAACGGTTTTACAATATGTGATGAAGCTGGAGATCCTGATGAGGGACTAAAAAAAATAATAGATATAAAGCCTGATATCGTTTTGATGGACATTAAAATGTCTGGAAAATTAGGAACAGAAGTTATAAAAGAAGCTATTGAAGCTGGTTATAAAGGGAAATTTATAGTTATAAGCGGATATTCTAATTTTGAATATGCAAAAGATGCTATAAAATATGGTGTCAAGTCATATATTTTAAAGCCTATAGATGAAGATGAATTATTGGAAGTTTTATTAAATTTAAAAAAGGAAATAATTAGTTCTAAACAATTTGAAAGTAATATAAAAATCATTGAAGAAGTGAGGCTTCAAAAGCTAATTTTAGATGGTGAAATTGAAGGTTTAGAAAATATGTATTTAGGCACCAAAAATTTTCATGTAGCACTTATATATACTAATAAATATAGCATAAAAGAAGACGAAATATTAAAATTTGAAAATGTTATTAAAAAAGAACTTAGCATTCATAAAGATAAACTAAAGGTGTTAACTGTAAATAATTATGCAGCTATATTATTCAATGATTTTAAACATGAGCGTATTATAAAAATATTTGAAAATTTAAAGAGTAAAATTGGAAAAGAGCTATCAGAAGATATTTTCATTGCAATTGGAGAAGAAGTAAATAGTCTAAATTTAATTAATAAATCATATAAAACGGCAGAGGCTATTATGAATAATAAATTTTTGTATCTAGATAAAGGAATAATATGTTATGAAAGCATTAAAGATAATAATTTTGAAAATACAAATTCAAATGAATCAGAGTATGACAAAATAGCTAGTTATGTAGAGGTTAATGATATTGAAATGTTAAAGAAATCCATCTACAATATGGAAGATGATATGAGAAAAAATATATATACAGAAAATGAAATCAAAATAAAGTTTATCAAACTATTTTTACAATTAAAAGACAAATTAGTTTCTGACTATGAATTAAATGAAAAGGACTTGCAGTCTGACGAACAATTTATGAAAGAAATTCATTCAAAAACTAGTTTAAAAGCAGTAACCTTGTACTTAATTAGTAAATTTTCCGAAATATCAATTTTAATTGGATATAAAGCTTCTGATAATATAGTGAAGAGACTAATAAGCTATATCAATATAAATTACTATAAAAATTTAAGGCTTGAAACCTTGGCAGAATTATTTAGTTACAACAGCGCATATTTAGGAAAACTTTTTAAAAGTGAAGTTGGCGAAAGCTTCAACACATATTTGGACAAGGTTAGAATAGAAAAAGCAAAAGTATTACTAGCTGATGAGAAGCTTAAGGTTTATAAGGTTTGTGAAAGGGTTGGATATAATAATCTTGATTATTTCTATAGCAAGTTTAAAAAATATGTAGGTGTAAGTCCTTTAAATTATAAAAAGCAAAATAGCAAAGCAGAATAGTGAAGTAAGAGTGAAAATTCTCACTCTTACTTGAAGATTTTTATACTGCTTCTAGCATTTTATATTGGGACATATATAATTCGTAATAAGCACCTTTTTTATTCATAAGTTCCTCATGGTTTCCAGTTTCAATAATGGTTCCATTGTCAACATACATTATTTTATCTGAATTTTTTATTGTAGACAGCCTATGTGCTATTATAAAGGAAGTCCTGCCTTTTAACAGTTGTTTGATGCCATTTTGCACTAATATTTCTGTTTTTGTATCTAGGCTTGAAGTAGCTTCATCTAAAATTAAAAGTTTTGGATTTGCAAGAAAAGCTCTAGCTAGTGCAAGTAATTGCTTTTCTCCAGCTGAAAGTCTTCCGCCCCTTTCATTTACTTCTGTATAATAACCATTTTCTAATTTTTCTATAAATTCGTTAGCTGAAGCAGCTTTTGCAGCTTTTATAACTTCATCTACAGAGGCATCCAGTTTTCCATATCTAATATTATCAATAATTGTACCAGAAAACACGAAGGTGTCTTGAGGCATAATTCCCATTTGTTGCCTAAGTGATTTTATATTTATATCTCTAATATCTTTTCCGTCAATTGATATAACTCCAGAATTAACATCGTAAAATCTACTTAAGAGATTTATTATAGTTGACTTTCCTGCACCAGTAGGACCTACAAAAGCGATGGTTTCTCCAGGGTTTACTTTAAAGGATACAGAAGATAAAATTGTATTTTGTGCATCATAGCCAAAGTTAACAGAATTGAACTCCACATAGCCTTCGATATTTGATATTTCACTAGCATTTACTTTATCTAAAATATCAACGGGTTCATCAATTGTTTCAAAAATTCTTTCAATATATGCGGTTGTCATGACTAAGGAATTATAAAAGTTAGCTATATTGGTTATTGGAGCCCAAAACCTCCAAATGTAGCCGATAAAGGCTATTAAAATTCCTACTGTTATTCCAGAGCCAATCGAGTATATTCCAACCATATAAACAAAAGATATTGTAAGTTGTGAAATATTATCAACACAAGGCCATAAAAGTAGTTGAAGCTTTATTGAAGTAAACCAAGTCTGTCTATATTCATCGCTAACACCTTTAAAAATATTAAGATTTTCCTCTTCCCTAGCAAAGGCTTGAGTAACTTTCATGCCAGTTATACTTTCATGAATATAAGCATTTAAATTAGATTGCTTGTTGCTATTTATTTGAAAGGCTTTTCTTTGTAATTTTTTTAAAATAAAAATAGCTGCAATTAAAATTGGTAAACCAGCCATACAAACAAGTGTAAGCTTAGGGCTTATAAGTATCATAAAACCGATTATGACAAATAAACTAAAAGAATCCGTTACAAGGTTAATTAATCCATTTGATAAAAGGTCGCTTAAAGAATTAACGTAGTTTACTACCCTTACTAATATTTTACCATGAGGTCTGCTGTCATAATAAGAAAATGGTAGCTCTTGCAAATGTGTAAATATATCTTTTCTTAAATTTTCCACAATTTTATTTCCGATATATGACATTATTCTTATTTTATATTTCAAGGAAATTCCTGTAATAATTATTGTTAAAAGAAATATAAAAGATAAAACTATAATCATATTAATATTTTTACTTGGAATTTCTTTATCAATTGCAATTTCTATTAAGTATGGTCCTAAAAGTCCTGCAACACTGGAAATAAGCATAATAATAGTAGTTACAATCATTTCTCTTTTAAAAGGTGTTATATATCCTAATAGTCTTTTAAATTGGTCCATGTTAAATTCTTCAAGTATTTCTTCATCTTCATCATATTTATTTCTAGACATTTATATCACTTCCTTTTTAATATTTAGATCAAAATCTCCCCATTGATTTAAATAAACATTATAGTAATAATTTTTATTTAAAAGCAATTGTTCGTGTTTTCCTATTTCTTCCATAATTCCATCTTTAAGTACAATAATTATGTCAGCATTTTTAACAGATGATATTCTATTGGCAATAATTATGCATGTTTTTTCTTTACATATAGCTTTTAGGTTTTTTTGAATTTCATATTCAGTTTCCATATCTAGTGCAGAAGTAGTATCATCTAGTACTAAAATAGGAGTGTTTTTTATAATAGCTCTTGCAAGTGCTATTCTCTGCTTTTGTCCACCAGAGAGACCAACGCCTCTTTCACCTACTATAGTTTCATAGCCATCAGACATTTTTGAAATAAATTCGTGAGCGCAGGCTGCTTTTGCGGTTTCAAAAACGTGGTGTTCTTCTGAAAATTTAGTACCGTAGCTTATATTTTGCTTTACAGTATCTGAGAATAAAAAAACGTCCTGCATAGCAACAGCTATGTTATCTCTAACTATTCTATAATCATAATCTTTAATTTTTTTGCCATCTAATAATATTTCGCCAGAAGTAGTATCATAAAATCTTTCTAAAAGATTAATTAAAGTTGATTTTCCAGAGCCTGTTGGCCCTATGATGCCTAAGGTTTGACCTGGCTTAACTTTAAAAGTTATATCTTTTAAGATATCTTTCCCCTTGAATGAAAATCTAACATTATTAAATTGAATTTCACCTTTAATTTTTTCAATTGAAAGCATATCTTTATTATTTTTAATTTTAGGTTCTGTCATAAGAAGCATTCTTATCTTTTTAGAGCCTGCTATAAATCTTTCTATATCGTTAATGAGCCAACCAGCCATTCTCATAGGATTATTTATAGCCCAAATTAAACTGTTAAAAACTACAAGATCGCCTAAAGACATCATATTTTTAATTACTAAAATTCCGCCAAAGAAAGTCATCTCCACTAAAAAAAATCCGGCTAACGAATCTAAAATAGGTAAATATTTTTCCCATACAGCTGCAGATTCGATATTGGCTTTATAAAAGCCTTTATTTTCCTTTGTAAATTTTTCGATTTCAAAATCTTCTTTTGCAAAGGACTTCACTACTCTGTTACCGCTTATGTTTTCTTGAACAATAGTATTAAGCTTTGATAGTTGCTCTCTTATATTATAGAAGGTTGGTCCTACTTCTAGAGTCATTTTAAAAGCAAGATAACCTACAAGTGGGGTAGTTGCAATCATAATTAAAGCAAACTTCCAATTAATATAAAACATAAAACCTACAGAAAAAATAAAAATTGATAGGTTTTCGAATACATTATAAATTACCCAAGAAAGAAAATGTCTAACGGATTCCATGTCGCCTGTCATTCTAGACATCAAGTCGCCAGTGCGGTTTTCACTATAAAATTGAGAATCTAAAGCTTGAAGCTTAGTAAACATCTGATTACGTATTTCGTAAATTGAATTTTGAGATATTTTTTCAAATGAAAATTGATAAAAATATTTTACAAAGGACTTAATTACTGTTACTAAAATCATTGTTAAAAGAATAGGTATTAATATTTTTTTGTTGTTTTTTTGTATTACTGAATCTACAATTACTCCTGAAAAATATGGATTAACCATATTTAATGCTGAATCTACCAATACAAGTAGCATTGCAAAAACAAATGTTAATTTATACTTTTTAACATAATCACTTATCCATTTTATGCTTTCCATAAAAATCACCCCATATGCACTTATTAATTCTTTTATAATTATCTGTTATAATGAATTAATAATAAATGTATTATCTTATTTTGATGATGTATTATATAATCCATATTCATTGGAGGAAAGCTGTATGAGAACGATAGGAATAAGTCAAGAAAATTATAACCCTCAAGTGTTATTTGTTATAGAAGGCATACATAAGGATAAAATAAATAGTAAGTATCACTGCCATGATTATTTGGAACTTACTTATATAATTTCAGGAACAGGAACCTACAAAGTGGATGATAAATATTATAACGTTAAAAAAGGAGATTTATTGCCATTTAATCCTAATGTTTATCATAGAGAATATATTTCAAAAGGAGAGGAAATACGGGAACTTTATATTGGAGTCAAAAATTTTAAATTTGATAATCTTCCAAAGGACCATATTTTTAGTGCAAATTTTTATGGTATAGTAAATTTTGAAAAGCAAAGTAAAGGATTTTTAAATTGCATCAATGAAATTTTAGATGAACAAAGAAACATTGAGCCAGGCTATGACTTAGTATTGAAATCACTTGTTATGAAGTTATTAGTAGCGATTTTGAGAGAAAAGGGAGAGCTTAAAAATGAGAAAAATTATAAAAGTTGCACTTTTGAGTCTTCTGAAAAAACCAATATAGTCCGTACTATTATTTCTTTTATGACAAGCAATTATATGCAGGATATATCTTTAGATAAAATTTCTAAAAATATGTATTTAAGTCCTGTATATATATCAAAGATTTTTAAAGAAGAAACAGGAGATTCGCCAATAAATTATTTGATAAAAATAAGATTAGATAAAGCTGCACAATTTCTTCAAAAAGAAAATGAAATGACTATAAAGGAAATTTCTAAAAAGGTAGGGTATGATGATGCCTATTACTTTAGTAAATTATTCAAAAAACATTTTACTATTTCTCCAATTGAGTATAAAAAGAAAATGCAGTTTGTAGAAAGAGGTGTAAATTCATGAGTTTACGATTTATTTATGGTAGAGCAGGAAGTGGTAAAAGCAGCTTTTGCATAAAGGATATAAAAAAAAGAATAGAAGAAAATGTTAACTATCCATTAATATATTTAGTACCTGAACAATTTTCTTTTCAATCGGAAAAAAACATAATTACGGAAATTGGTGAAAGGGCAAACCTTAATGTAAAAGTACTTAACTTTAAGAGAATGGCTTTTAGGGTAATGAATGAGGTTGGCGGAATAACTAATAAAAGAATGAATTCTTCAGGTAAATGTATGCTTATAAATTACATATTGAAGGAAGCCACTAGTAGTTTAACGGTTTTTAGAGGTGCTGCAAGTGAAAAGGGCTTTGTTAACACCATTTCAGATAGTATAAGTGAATTTAAAAGATATAATGTTACTCCAGAAAAGCTATTTAAAATCGCAGGGGATTTGGAAGATAATACCAACTTAAAAAATAAGCTATTAGATATGGCATTTATATACCAGCGTTTTGAAAAACTTATTGAAGAGAGTTACATAGATGCAGATGATGATTTAACTATTTTAAAAGATAGTTTAGATAATTGTAATCTTTATGACAATGCTGAAATATGGATAGATGAATTTTCTTCTTTTACGCCCCAGCAATTAAAGGTTATAGAAAAACTTTTAAAAAAAGCAAGAACAATCAATATTACTTTAGTGGGGGAAAAAGAAGATGAAGTAAAAGAAGAAATATTTCGTTTTACAAAAGCAACTGAAAATAAACTTTTGAGGCTTGCAATAGACAACAATGTATCTTTAGAAAAAGCTGTAGATTTAAACAAAAGACCTTTTTATAGATTTAGTAGCAGCAGTGAACTTCAATTTTTAGAAAAAAACCTTTATTGCTTTCCTTATGAAAGGTATGAAAAAGAAACTTCAAATGTAAAATTATTTAGAGCTCAAAACAGTTATTCTGAAATAGAAAATACTGCAAGAGAAATAATAGAAATGGTAAGAGATAAAGGGTTAAGATTTAAAGATATAGCGGTAGTTACAAGAGATTTAAAAAGCTATGAAAATATAATTTCCGCACTTTTTAAGGAATATGATATTCCATATTTTATAGATGAGAAAAAAGAAATAGAAAGCAACCTTTTAGTTGTTTTAATTAATTCAGTAATTGAAATACTAACAAAAAACTGGTCCTATGAGGCTGTATTCAAATATTTAAAAACTGGTCTTATCGATATAGATAGAGATGATGTAGATATTTTAGAAAACTATGTACTTGCTACTGGCATAAAAGGAAGGAACAAATGGCTCTCAAAAAACCATTGGAATTATAGAGTAAATTCTTTTTTTGGAGACAGTGAAATTACAAGTGAAGAAATGGAACTTTTAAATAAAGTGAATAGCATAAGAAATTATGTTAGAGAACCACTTATAAAACTTTATAATAAGGTTAAGGACAAAAAAGAAGGGGAAAAGTTTTGTAAAGCAGTTTTCGAATTTTTAGAAGACATAGCTTTGCAAAATAAAGTAGAAAAAGTAGTTGATGAGTTTAAAAATACAGGGAATCAAAATTTAGCAAATGAATACAGTCATATTTGGAATGTGATTATGGACCTTTTAGACCAGACCGTAGAAATAATGGGTAGTGAGTCTCTAGACTTAGAACAATTTCTTGAGATTCTTCAAATAGGGTTTAGAGAGCAAAAGATGGGACTTATTCCACCTTCTATAGATCAAGTTTTGGTGGGAAGTATCGAGAGAGTAAAAAGCCATGATGTAAGTCATTTGTATATTTTAGGGGTAAATGACAGCGTTTTTCCTGCAGTGAATAATGATGAAGGAATTTTAAATGATTTAGAAAGAGAAATTTTAAAAAATAAAGGTATGGAACTTGCAAAGGATACTAGAGAAGCAGCCTTTGAAGAACAATTTTTAGTTTATACCACACTTACTATTCCTTGCAATTACTTAAAAATAAGTTATCCTATGGCAGATTTTGAAGGAAAGTCGTTAAGACCTTCTATAATTGTATCTAGAATAAAAACTATATTCCCTAATATTATAGAAGAAAATGATTTGATGCTTGAAGAAACAGATGAAACAATTATGAACCTTATTTCAACTAAAACACCTACTTTTAATGAACTTATAGCGGTTCTTAGAAAGAGATTAGATGGAATAGATGATTCATTAATTTGGAGAGATGTATATAAATGGTTTAGCAGCAATGAGGAGTGGAAAGTAAAATGCCAGAAAGCTTTTAGTGGAGCAGTATATTCTAATCAGGTTAAAGCTATTAAAAAAGAAAAGGTAAAAAAGCTTTATGAATATAATTCTAAAATGAATGTTTCAAGGCTTGAACGGTATGTGGAATGTCCATTTTCTTATTATGTACAATATGGACTAAAAGCAAAGGATAGAAAAATATTTAAACTAAGTTATCCGGATATTGGAACATTTTTGCATAAAATAATAGATGAATTCAGCAATAAAGTAAAAGAAGATAAACTTTCTTGGGATGAATTAAGTCCAAATTGGTGTGAAAATGCAATTGAAGCTATTGTTGAAAGTAATATAAATAGTGAGGGTAGCTATATTTTAAAAAGTTCTGCTAGATATGAATATCTTACTGGAAGGCTTAAAAAAGTATTAACAAAAACTGCACTTGTTATTACAAATCATATAAAAACTAGTGGTTTTAAACCAATAGGTTATGAAATAGATTTTGGGAACGTAGATGGATATCCACCAATTGTTGTGGAGCTTTCCTCAGGAGAAAAAATAAATTTAATTGGAAGAATAGACAGAATAGATATGCTTATAAAGGATAGTAATACTTACATTAGAATAATTGATTATAAATCTGGAAATAAGATATTTAAATTGTCAGAAGTTTATTATGGGCTTCAAGTTCAGCTTCTTTTATATTTAGATGCGATACTTTCCCAAAATAAAGATAATCTTCCTGCAGCGGTTTTATATTTTAAAATAGATAATCCTCTTATAAAAACAAATAATGATTTAACTGATGAAGCATTAGAAGAAGAAATAATGAAAAAATTTAAAATGAAAGGTCTATTAATTGATGATGTGGAAATAATTAAAGAAATGGATAAAGAAATGGATGGGAATTCTTATATAATACCAGCTAGAATAAATAAAGATGGAACTCTAGGAAAGTCTGATGCAGCATCAATTTATCAATTTGAACTTTTAAGAAAGCATGTAAAAAAAATAATTGCAGAAAACTGTGAAAAATTAATTAGTGGAGATATTAGCATAAGCCCTTGTAAAAATGGTGATTCTATTCCTTGTGAATATTGCTCTTATTCTTCCATTTGCACCTTTGAAGAAGAACTTTTAGATAATTCTTATAGGCAAATATATGAAAAAAGTGACGATGAAGTATGGCAGCTTCTTAATAAAGAATATGGACATGATTTGGTAGGTGAAAAATAATGGCTAATAATTGGACCAAAGAGCAAGAAGAGGCAATATATTTAAGGGATTGTAACCTTTTAGTAGCAGCTGCTGCAGGTTCTGGAAAGACAGCTGTACTTGTTGAAAGAATAATAAAAATTATAACAGACGAGAAAAATCCAGTAGATATTGATAGGCTTTTAGTAGTTACTTTTACAAATGCTGCAGCAGCAGAAATGAGAGAAAGAATCGGACTAGAACTCGGTAAACTCCTAAATAAAAGCCCGAACTCTAGTGTTCTTCAAAGGCAGCTGGTACTTTTAAATAAAGCAAAAATTACTACTATCCATTCCTTTTGTTTGGATGTTATAAGAAATTATTTCCATTTAATAGACTTAGATCCTAAGTTTAGAATAGCTGACGACACAGAAGGAATAATTTTAAAAAATGAAATATTAGATAAGCTTTTTGATGAAAAATATGAAGAAGAGGATGAAGAATTTTTAAAGCTAGTTGAAGGTTACTGCTCAAATAGGGATGATTCTAATTTAATGGAAATCGTACTTAATCTCTATAATTTTTCAAAAAGCAGTCCTGATCCTAGAAGGTGGTTAATAGATGTAAGTGAAGACTTTAACGTTAAGGAAGATTTCATTTTTGGAAATTCAAAATGGGCAAAAGCATTATTATTAAATGCGGATATAGAGCTTATAGGTATAAAAAGACAGATGGAAAAAGCATTAAAAATTATTGAAAAAGAAGAAACTATGAATTGCTATTTAGAAAACTTTCAAGATGATTTAATGCTTGTAGAAGATTTGCTTTTTGCAGGCAAGGCATCCTTTAATAATTTAGTATTTACTTTGAGGGAGATACAATTTTCTAAACTTAAAAGAGCATCAAAGGAAGCTAATAAAGAAAGCAAGGAACAGCTACAAAAAATTAGGGATAGCTATAAAAAGCAAATAAAAAAACTTCAAGAGGATATTTTAGGTGCAGTAAGTGTAGATATGCTGGAAAGTTTAAATAAGCTATATCCTATGATGAAAGCATTAACTGACTTAGTAATTCTTTTCGATGAAAAATTTTCTGAAGAAAAAAGAAAAAGAGGAATGATTGACTTTAACGATTTTGAACACTTAACTTTAAAAATAGTAAAGGAAGATGGAAAACCATCTAAAGCAGCATTAGAACTTAGAGAAAAATATGAATATATATTAATAGATGAATATCAAGATAGTAACTTAGTACAAGAGGAAATATTAACATCAATTTCTAGACTAGAAAGCAATAAGCCTAATATTTTTATGGTAGGTGATGTTAAGCAAAGTATATATAGGTTTAGACAAGCTAAACCAGAACTTTTTCTTGAAAAATATGATAATTATTCTGAAAAAGAAGGAGAAAAATTAAGAAAAATATTGCTGTTTAAAAACTTTCGAAGCAGAAAAAATGTTATAGAAAGTGTTAATTTTATTTTTAAAGCAGTAATGTCAAAAAATATTGGAGAACTTTTTTATGATGAAAATGAGGAGCTTAAACTTGGTGCAGCGTATCCTTTATTAGATGAAAAGTATACTGAAGGAGAAGTAACTGAACTTCATATAATTGAAAGAAGCAAGACTTCAAATACTTTAGAAGACGAGGAAGAGGAAGACTTAGATAACATAAGACTTGAAGGAAGAATGGTAGCAAAAAGAATAAATGAACTTGTTAGCGAAAATAGTAAAGCACTTGTATTTGATAAAAATATAAATCAATATAGAAAACTTCAATACAAAGATATTGTAATTCTTTTAAGAGCAACACAAAAGTGGGCTGTAGCCTTTATGGAAGAGTTTGAAAACTTTAACATTCCCGTATTTGCTGATACTGGCAGTGGTTATTTTGAAGCTACAGAAATCAAAATCATTTTAGCTTTGCTTCAAATAATAGATAATCCAATTCAGGATATACCGCTTTTAGCAGTGTTAAGAAGCCCTATTGGAGCTTTTTTAGAAGAAGAGATTATAGATATAAGATGTTTCAAAAAAAATGTAACAATGTATGAGGCATTAACATTTGCTAGTAGTTTTTCAGAAAGTTCAAGTGAGGATTTGATTTGGTACGAGGATAACTTTATAGACAAAGCTTTAGCAAAAAAATGCAATGATTTTATTGTAATGTTAAATAATTTTAGAAATTTAAGTTTGTTTATGAAGACAGATGAATTTATTTGGTTTTTATATACAGAAACTGGCTATTATGGCTATGCTGGTGCAATGCCAGGTGGAAAACAAAGGCAGGCAAATTTAAGGATTTTGTTTCAAAGGGCTAAGGTTTTTGAAAATACAAGCTATAAAGGTTTGTTTAACTTTATTTCTTTTATTGAAAAATTAAAAACTAGTAGTAAAGATATGGGAAGTGCTAAAATTTTAGGGGAAAATCAAGACGTTGTAAGAATAATGAGTATTCATAAAAGTAAAGGACTAGAATTTCCAGTTGTATTTTTAAGTGGCACAGGTAAAAACTTTAATTTAAGAGATATGAATAAAGCTATATTATTTCATACAAACCTAGGACTTGGACCAGATTTTGTAGATTACGATAGAAGAATTTCGTATCCTACTATTTTTAAAAATGCAATTAAAAATAAAATAAAGCTAGAAAGCCTTTCAGAAGAAATGAGAATATTATACGTTGCTTTAACTAGAGCAAAAGAAAAGTTAATTATTACTGGTTCAGTTAAGGAAATAGAAAAAGCTATACAAAAATGGGCAGAAGATCTTCAAAATAAGGACGAAAAGATTTCTGAAAATATCATTATAAAAGGGAAAAACTATTTAGATTGGATATGTCCTCCTATAGTAAAGCATGAGGATGGTTCAGTAATGCTTGATAAAATAGATGTAATAAATGAAACTCCAGTAAAGGATGAATCCAAATGGAAGGTAGTCTTTTGGAAAAGAGAAGAGGCAGAAGAAAAGGAAAAAGAAAATATTAGTGATATTTCAGATGATAAGCAAGAAATTTTAGATAATATTTTGTCAGAAGTTGAAAGTAATAAACCTCGAACTGCATATTTTGATGAAATTGATAGAAGATTAAGTTGGGAATATAAATATAATTATGCCGAGAAACTTCCGTCTAGCATTACAGTAACAGAGCTTAAGAGACAAAAAAACTTTGAAGAAGAACAAAATTCATCTATATTTACACCTTCACTTAAAAAAAGGCCTCAATTTTTAGAAGAAGAAAAAGGTTTAACTCCAGCTGAGAGGGGAACGGCAATGCATAATGTAATGCAAAGATTAGATTTTAATAAAGGTCTTTCATATGATGCTGTGCAAAAGCAAATACAAGAACTTGTAAGTAGAAACCTAATTACTTTAAAGCAAGCAGAAGCGGTGAAGATTAATAGAATAGTAGATTTTTACAAAAGCGAGCTAGGTGTAAGGCTACTAAAGTCCTCTAATATCCAAAGAGAAATTCCTTTTGTAGTTAAAATGAAAGCTAAAGAAGTGTATAATGATATAGAAGGTGATGATTTTATCATGCTCCAAGGTGCTATTGATTGTTATTTTGAAGAAGAGGATGGAATTGTGCTAATAGACTATAAAACGGATTATGTAAACAATGAAATTTTAGGCAGTGTTATATCAAAATACAAAAGTCAGCTAAATTATTATGCAAAGGCACTTAAAAAAATTACTGGAAAAGCTATTAAAGAACAATATTTATATTTATTTTATAATGGAGCTATTATAAGAGCTCAGTAAGAAAGGAAGAAAATAATGACAGAAAAATTATTTTATAAAGATCCGTATATTAGAGAAGCTGAATGTGAAGTGGTAAATATATTAGAAAAGGATAGCAAGTATCACGTAGTTTTAAAAAGCACTCCTTTTTACCCTGAAGGAGGAGGACAACCATGTGACTTTGGATTTATAGACGGGTTAAAAGTTGAATATGTATATGAGGAAGCTGATATAATCTATCATGTTATGTCTGAGAAATTAGAAAAAGACGTTGTAAACTGTTTAGTAGATTATGATAGAAGAGTAGATCATATGCAGCAGCATTCTGGAGAGCATCTTATGTCTGCAGCTTTTTATAAACTATTTGGAGCTTCAAATGATGGTTTTCATTTAGGAGAAGAATATGTTACTATAGATATTTTACTAAAGGAAATATCAGAAGAAATGATAAAACGGGCAGAAAAAGAGGCCAATTCCTATGTTTTTAGGAATGAAGAAGTCAAAACTTATTTTCTGACTAAAGAAGAAGCACAAAAGCTTCCTATGAGAAAGGCTATAAAGGCTGAAGGAAATATACGAATAGTTCAAATGGGAGAAAACATAGATTTTAGTTCCTGCTGCGGCACACAAGTAAATAGAACTGGAGAAGTAGGCATTATAAAAATAACTAAATGGGAAAAATATAAAGGCATGACTAGGGTATATGTTAAATGTGGATTTAGAGCCTTAAATGATTATATGATTAAGCAGGATATAGTTAAAGAACTTGCAAAAGGTTTTTCAGTTCAGGAAAGTGAAATATTAAACAAAATAAAAAGTCAAAATGAAGAAATAGAAATTCTAAAAAATCAGTTATCAACCTTAAATTCAAAAATTGCAGCAAAAGAAGCTGAAAACTTATTAAAAAATTCAGCTGAAGGTAAATTTATAATAGCAGAATATAGTGAATATGGTTTTGATTTTTTGGAAAAGATATACGACATTTTAAAGGATGAAAAATATATTTTGATTTTAACTTCACTAAAAGATATGAGGCTTCTTTTTTCTCATGACGGTTCTTTCGATGTACAATGTGGTAAAATTTTTAAGGAAAAGCTTAAAGATTTTAATGGAAGAGGTGGCGGAAGTCCTAAAAGGGCACAAGCTAATTTTACTGATGAAAAGTCATTAAGAGGTTTTGTAGCTTATTTACAGGAAAGTCTTAAATAATTTAAAGCAAGTAGGTGTAATATATGATAAACGTAAAAAAAAATAGAGATGGTCATATGCATTCTCCATTTTGTCCTCATGGAACAAAGGATGCTTTTGAGCTTTATGTGAATAAGGCTATACAGCTTGGCATTGAAGAAATTACATTTACAGAACATATGCCACTGCCAGGGATTTTTATGGATAAAAAGTTTTTAGATGAATGTGCTATGGATATTTCGGTGACGGATGCATACCTTCTAGAGGTTAAAAAGGTTAAAGAAAGTTATAAAAATATAATTAAAATTAATAGCGGCTTTGAAGTGGATTTTGTTGAAGGATATGAAGGTAAAACTAGAGAACTTTTAAATAGATTTGGATATGGAATAGAAGATGGCATCATTTCTGTTCACTTTATAAAAATAGGAGAGCAATACTTAGCAATAGATGTTTTAGAACAATTTAAGGAAGCTATTAAAAAGTTAGGAACTATTGAAAAGGTATATGATAAATATTATGAAACCCTTCTCTTAGCTATTAAGGCTGATTTAGGAAACTTTAAACCAAAGCGTATAGGGCATCCAACTTTAATCAGGATATTTAATAATAAATATCCATGTGATTATGAACCATATGAATTGCTAGATAAAATTGCTAAAGAAATAAAAAATAATAATTATGAAGTTGATATAAATACTGCCGGTCTTAGAAAGCCTTATTGCAAAGAAGTATATCCTTCAGGTGCTTTCCTTGACCTTGTTAAAAAGTACAATATAGCTACAGTTTATGGTTCAGATGCCCATAGATCTTCAGATGTAGGTAAAGATTTTATTTAAATCTTATATTAGGCTTCAGAATTCTTTATTTCTTTTAATTTTTGGAGAAGTGCACTAGCAGGATCTTCTTCTACAAGATGCTTGAATTCTATTTCCTTCATTAAATGTTCTATTTTTGAAAAATCTACATATTGAGATAGTGAGGCTTCAGCTTTAGTGATTTCATTTTCAAAAGTTGTATCAAAAGTTGATTTCAATTGTATTTTTGGAATGTTATTGTTAGGAAAAATGCTCCTGTATGCAATCTCGACCATCATTATCACCTCGCAAAATAGGTTTTTACAAATTAATTTATATAATAAATTATCGTAAATTTTGGCTTGAACTTTAAAATATAATAAAGTATTATTATAAGAAAAAATATGATAAGGAAAATATATATGGATAACAATTATAAAAAAATAAAGCTAAAGTTTTTTACAGAAGAAAATATGGAAAAAATATCTTATCTTTTTTTCGGAGTGCTAACAACCATCATTAATATAGTTGTGTTTTGGATTATGAGTTCACCACTTAAAATAAATTTTATGGTTGCAAATGTTATTGCTTGGATAATATCTGTTATTTTTGCTTTTATAACTAACAAGATATTTGTATTCAAAAGCAGCACCACAAAATTTATGGATTTAGCAAAAGAAGCATTTTCATTTTTCTTTTTTAGAGTGGTAACGTTATTTCAAGACGAAATAACAATGATAATTTTAGTTCAGTTTTTAGGAATTAATGGTGTTATAGCAAAGGTGATTTCGAATATTTTTGTAGTAATATCTAATTATTTTGCAAGCAAATTAGTTATATTTAGAAAAAAAGCGGATTAAAGATATCATAAATAAACATCCTTTGAATAATTATAAAAGTGAAGGCTATATAATAGGGGGATTGTTTATGCAAAAATTCGGTGATAGGATGTTTATAATTATTGTACTAGCTATATTATTGTTTTCTTTTGGAATAGGAACGATTATTTCTTCATTGACTTTTAAAAACATAAGTGAGACAGTAAATAATTCTAGCACCATAGAAAAAAAATACATATACTTTATTCAAAGCGGAGTGTTTAAAAGTGCGGACAATGCAAATAAGCTTTGTATAGTTTTGAGTAAAATTGGCAGTCCCTTTATTATAATGGATGGTGATAAGTTTCGAGTGATTTTTGGGGTTTACACTTCAGAAAATGATGCTGATAAATGTGTAACTCTTTTAAAAAACAATAAATTGGAAAGTGATAAATTAAGGTTTTTATTAAAAATTAGCGATAAAAGCTCCATAGAAATAATAGAAATAATCGAAGCAGAACTTCAAAACTTAAGAAAATTGGAAGATAAAAATGTGAAAAGTATAAAAACTGAAAGCTTCAAAGGTTGGATAAACAAATTGCCTAAGGAAGATGGAAATAGAGTATTAACAGAAATAAAAGATTATGTAAACAAACTACCAGCTGAAATTACAAAAGAAAATGAAGAAAAAAGCATTCAATTTTTATTTTTAGAGCTAAAAAAGCTTCAGAGTAATTAAAAAAAATTTAGAATTTTTCGTAAATGTATAATATAAAAAAATTATGAATAAAAGCCATAAATACTTGTTTAACTAATTTTAAAGTGATAAACTATACTAGATGTATGTAAAGAGGTGGGATGTGCCAATATGTCTATTAAAAACTCAAAAAATTTAACCCTATATTTTCTAGTTGGAGGTATAGGTGGAACAATAATTGGAAATATTATTGGAAGTTATGTAAATGGATTAAGTTTTTTAAAATATGCCTACAAAATTGGGACTTCAGTGCCTCTAGTTCTTGACCTAAATGTGTTAAGCATAACCTTTGGAATAAATTTTAGCATCAATATTATGACTATTATAGGTGTAATATTGGCAATAATGTTATATAGAAAGCATTAGGAAGTGAAAAAATGAACTTGATTTTAGCATCAGCGTCAGAAAGAAGAGTGCAGCTTTTAAAAAGAATTTCTAAAGATTTTAAAGTTATGATTAGTGATTTTGATGAAAAGAGTGTACCTTTTAATGGCAGTGTTTCAGAATATGTAATTTCACTTGCTAGGGGCAAAGCGGAAGCTGCTTCAAAAAAAATTGATATTACAGAAGCTTTAGATACACTTATTATTGGTTGTGATACATTAGTAGCTCTAAATGGTGAAATCTTAGAAAAACCTTCTTCAGAAGTGGAAGCATACGAAATGCTTAAAATGTTAAGCGGCAATACTCACAAGGTTTATTCAGGTATTGCTATTTATGATTTAAGCTTAAAAACTATGAAAGCTGATTTTGAAGTTACAGAAGTGAAATTTTCAAGCTTATCTGATCTTCAAATAAATAAATATGTTTCTACTGGAGATTGTATGGATAAGGCTGGTGCCTATGGAATACAAGGTGAAGCTGCAGTGTTCGTAGAAGGAATAAACGGATGTTTCTACAATGTTGTAGGGCTTCCTTTAAACAAATTATATAAAATGTTAAAAGGGATGGGGGTAAATCTGTAAAAGGAGAACATAAAATGTCAGATTTACTTAAAATTAAACAATTGCCTTTAAACGAAAGACCAAGAGAACGACTGTATAGGTACGGTGCAAGTTCTTTATCAAACAGCGAACTTTTGGCAATAATTCTAAGAACAGGTAGTAAGAAGGAAAGCATTATTAGTTTATCTAATAGACTTTTAGTTTTGTGTGGGGGATTAAATGGATTGCTAAGGCTTAGCTTGGAACAGCTTTTAGAGTTTGAAGGAATTGGAATGGCAAAAGCTGTTCAAATTCTCGCTATAGCTGAGCTTTCTAAAAGATTTACTTCCTATAAATCTGGAAGTTTATATAAGATTAATTGTCCAAAGGATGCAGCGGTTTTGTTAATGCAGGAAATGAGGTACTTAAGTAAAGAGGTATTAAAGGTTATTTTATTAAGCACAAAAAATATTGTGCTTAAAATTGTAGATGTTTCGATTGGCAATTTGAATTCATCGGTGGTGCATCCAAGAGAGGTATTTAATGAGGCAATTATTTGTCATAGTGCCTCAATAATAGTATGTCATAATCATCCTTCTGGGGATCCTAGCCCTAGTAACGAGGATATAAATATAACCCAGAGGCTTAAGGAATGTGGTAAGCTTCTAGGAATAGAACTTATTGACCATATTATAATTGGTGATGGGATATATGTTAGTTTTAAAGAAAAGACGATTATATAATGTGAAGGGAGAAAAAAGATAATGGGATTTTTTGGAATGTCAAGAGACATGGGTATAGATTTAGGTACTGCAAACACATTAGTTTATGTTAAAGGGAAGGGGATAGTTTTAAGAGAACCTTCTGTTGTAGCTATCAATACAGTTAATAAATCAGTTCTTGCAGTAGGTGATGAAGCAAAACAGATGATCGGTAGAACACCTGGAAATATAATCGCTATAAGACCTTTAAAAGATGGAGTTATTGCAGATTTTGATGTTACTGAAAGCATGTTAAGAAGATTTATTAACAAAGTTGCATCTAAGGGGGCATTCACAAGTCCTAGAATAATTGTTTGTTTTCCTTCAGGTGTTACTGAAGTTGAAAGAAGAGCTATAGATGAAGCTACAAAAAGAGCTGGAGCAAGAGAGGTTCAACTTATGGAAGAGCCAATGGCTGCGGCTATAGGTGCAGGACTACCAGTTGAAGAGCCGACAGGAAGCATGGTTGTTGATATCGGTGGTGGAACAACAGAAGTTGCAGTTATTTCACTTGGAGGAATAGTAACAAGTAAATCTTTAAGAATAGCTGGTGATGAACTGGATCAGGCGATTATAAACTATATAAAAAAGGAATACAATCTAATGATTGGTGATAGAACAGCTGAAAATGTAAAGGTTCAATTAGGTTCAGCTTTTAAATATTCTGAGGTCGAAGAGACAATGGAAATAAAAGGAAGAGATTTGGTGTCAGGATTACCAAAGCATATAGAAATAAGTGATGCTGAGGTTAGGGAAGCATTAAAGGAACCTGTTGAGTCTATTATTGATTCCATCAAACTTACTTTAGAAAAAACACCACCAGAACTTGCATCAGACATTATGGACAAAGGAATAATGCTTACAGGAGGGGGAGCTCTATTAAAAGGTTTAGATAATTTAATAAATTTAGAAACTCATATGCCTGTACATATTGCCGACTCACCTCTAGATTGCGTGGCACTTGGTGCTGGAAAAGCTTTAGATCATTTTGATAAGTTGACTCGAAAATAGAGGTTAAAAGATGAAAAATTTAAAAAATAAACTGGCAGCTACGATTGTAGTGTTGTCAGTTGGGTTTTTGGTTTTAATTGGAATTAGCATCCAAAGAGGAAATGGGTCCTTTGTTGAAAATGGTGTTGGTGTTGCTTTTAATTCAGTTCAGACTATTATTTACAGAACTATCAGTAATACAAAAGATTGGTTTGGTTTTATAACTCATTTTTCACAAACTAAAGCGGAAAATGATTCTTTAAAAGAGCAAAATACAAAAATGGAAAGTGAAATTTCTAAATATAATCAGCTTAAAGCTGAAAATACTAATTTAAAAAATATGCTTAATTTTAAAAGTCAAAGAAGTGAATACAACTATATAGGGGCAGATATTTCAGGGATTTCTGGCGTAGACTATTTAAATGGTTTTGATATTAACCAAGGTAGCAGCACTGGAATAAAGGTTGGTATGGTCGTAATTAGTGTTAATAGTGATGGTAGTGCTGGATATATGATAGGTGAAATAACTTCAGTAGATAGTAACTATAGTAAGGTTATGACTATTTCAAATCCTAATTTAAAGATAAGTGCTGTAAATCAAAACAGTGGTAAAATTGAAGGAATAGTACATGGCAGCACAGATTATGGCAGCAACGGCCAAGTTATTTTGGATTATCTTCCTGAAGATTCCACAATAAAGGTTGGAGATTCTATTGCTACGTCAGGAGTGGGTAATATGTTCCCTAGCAATATATCAATTGGTAAGGTGACTAGTATTAAGGATGACAAAGCAAAAGCTTCCATGCAGGCTGTGTTAAGTCCATATGTAGATTTCACAACTTTAAGAGAAGTAATGGTAGTTGTTCCTAAAGATAGCAGCACAATTAAATATTAGGGTGATTTTATGAAAAGAATCGTTACAAATACACTTTTAGTCATTATATTTTTTATAATGGACAATACTTTTATGCCATTTTTAGCTATACACGGATATTACCCAAGTTTGTTGTTTATTTTTGCTTTATGCTATTCTATGCTTAATGAAAGATGGTATGCATTAGGTATGGGAATTATTTGCGGATTTTTGCAAGATATTTATTTTTTTAATGGCTTTGGCGTAAATATGCTATTAAACATGCTACTATGCTTAATAGCAGGAGAAATAGGTAGAAGCTTATTTAAAGAAAAGATGTTTATTCCTGTTATATCTATATTTTGTTTGACTTTTATAAAAGGTTTATGTATTTATGAAATATTGCACATGTCGGGTTTATATTCTAATATTTACAACTCTGTATTTAATGCGGTTTACAGTTTCTTTATAGCAATAATAATGTATAGAGTGATTTATAAATTGTATCAAAAACAATATATGATAAGAAATTGGAAAATATAAGTGGTGATCAAATGTTAAATTTAGAGAAAAAACGTAAAAAGAAGATTTTAAGCAGATATACAGCATTGTTTATGTTCATTTTATTTATAATAGGAACAATAGGTTATCAACTATATAGCCTTCAAGTAGTACAAGGGGCTGAAAATAGTCAAAAAGCAAGTACGAATTCAATTAAGGACATACCAATAGATGCTCCTAGAGGAAATATTACAGATAAAAATGGCGTCATCCTTGCAAACAATAAACAAAGCTATAATGTTACCTTTATGGAAAGCAATTATAGTGACAATAAAACCAATAATTTTTATAGCACTATGAACAAGGTTTTTCAAACTATGGATGAAAACAGGGAAACTCAAAATGATACTTTCCCGTTAAAGGTAAATCCTTATAGATTTGAATTTAACACAAGCGATCCTAATGTTATTAAAACTTTGCAACTTAGGTTTTTAAAAGACAGAGGAGTTCAAAGTTTAATTTTGAAACAAGATTTTAAAAATAAGGCGGAGAGCACCTTAACTACAGCAGAAGAAAACAAGTTAAATGAAGAACTATTAAGCTTATCTCCGGAAACAGTTTATAATTATTTGATGACTAGTTATGGTATTGATAAAGGCTTGAAAACTGTAGACCCAAACTATTCTGTAGCTGAATCTAGAAGATACATGCTAGTTAAGGATGCAATAAAAATGCAGAGCTTTACTGGATATCAGCCAATAGACATTTACAGTAATATAAGTTATAACAGCTATTTGATAATGATGCAGAAGATGTCCCAATTACCAGGTATAAATGTTGATATACAGCCATTAAGACAGTATCCATATGGAAGCTTAGCATCTCCAGTAATTGGATATATTAGCAAGATAAGCAGTAGCGATCAAGAAAAGTATCAAGAAAAAGGCTATGACACAAGTACTGAATATATAGGTGCATCAGGAATGGAAGCGGCAATGGAGAAATGGCTTCACGGAGAAAATGGTGAACAGGTAGTACAGGTAGATAAACAAGGGAATACTACTAAAAACTTATCAACTAAACCAGCACAGCAAGGTGATAATATTCAGCTTACAATTGATGCAAATGTTCAATATGCAGCAGAGCAAGGTTTAAGTAACGAACTGAAACAGCTTCAAGCAACTGGTAATATACAAGGTAATATGAATATAAGTAATGCTACAAGAGGAGCTGCTGTTGTTGTAGATGTTCACACTGGTGGAATTCTAGCCCTAGTAAGTTTACCTGATTTTAACCCAAATGATTTTTCTAATCCTAATGGACTTACCGATGCAGAGATCAATAAATATTTTAATACCGATTATGAAAGCATGGCTAAAGCCAAGGGAATGTCACAATCTCTTATCGATTTTATGTTTCCTGTAGATACAAGTATAAAAGGAAATACTACAAAGAGAGTAGATAAGTATGATTATTTTCCGAAACCTTTATATAATTATGCTACTATGTCCTTAGTACCATCAGGTTCAACCTTTAAACCTGTTGTAGCTGTAGCAGGACTACAAACGGGTGTGATAAATTCTAGCTTTACAATCTATGATTCAGGTAGTTTTAACGATGGCAAAGGCTTTACAGATGAATTTTTATCGGATGGAGCCCATGGTATTACTAATATTGTGAAGGCGATTACCGTTTCCAGTAACCCATTTTTTATGACTGTTGCACAGCTTTTAAAGGATAAATTTGGACCTAATGAAATTGCTAAATATGCTTGGTTATTTGGTTTAGGTGCAGACCCTAATGGACCGAGTTCCGCTGCAAGTACAGGAATAGAAATTCCAGAAAATTTTGGTCAGGTTTATAATTCAACTTCTCAAAAAAATGTGGATGCAGCTCAATTTTTGCTTAATGCGGAGAGAGATCTTTCTACAGGCATTGCATTAGACGGTACTAAAATGCCTGTTGTAGATATTTCTGACAATGCAAATGATAGCCAAGATGTTGCAAGTATAAAAACTCAAATAAAAACTGAATTTCAGAATGCAATAAAAAATTATACTTCGACAAAAAATGAAACTCCAACAAATTTTGCACCTTTACTTAAGCAGTTATTTTCAAAAGATCCTAAATATAAAGGCCAATCGATTTCAGAAGCACAAATAAATTTAATTTCAAGCGATATGAATACTGAAATTAATCGTGCGATAGATGATATGAATTTGCCATATCACACATATGTTGCAGCTATAGGGCAGGGTATGGATGCTTTTACACCGCTTCAAATGGCAGGATATGTAGCAACACTTGCAAATGGTGGAAATAGAATGAAACTTCATCTTTTAGATAAAGTGACAGATGCTAATGGAAATGTAGTGGAGCAAGTACAACCAGAAGTTTTGGATAAGGTTGATATGAGCAGCACTACACAGCAGCTAGTTATGGAAGGAATGAATGGCGTTACATCTTCAAGTCAAGGCGGAGCAGAAGGAACAGCAGCTGCTGAATTAGGGCCTTTTAGCCAATATATTCAAACTGCAGGTAAAACAGGTACTGCTGAATTTAATACAGCAGATATTCAAAATAAGATAGGCAGAACTGACTATGCTTGGTTTATAGGTTATGCACCAGCAACTAATCCTCAAATTGCTGTGTCGGTTGTAATGTTTGATGGTGGTTACGGTGAATATTCAGCTAATGTAGCTAGAGATATTTATGAAGCATATTTTAAAACAGAGCTTCAACAAAAAGGATTTAAATTTGATATAAATGTAAATGCACAACCAGAAAATTAAAATCGGAGTATTCACTCCGATTTTTTTTTTTTAGTATAATAAAACTTAGAAGGATTTTTACAACTTCATGTTGAATAATAAAAAGAGTGTATTATTTAGTGTGTCTTTGGTAATAAATATAGAACAAATAAGTTTTTTAATAATATATCATAATAAATTGGAGGTGTAAAAGGTTAAAATATGCTAAGTTTAAACAAAAAACGTAAAAATAAGTTTCTAAACAGATATGCAGCACTGTTTTTATTTATTTTATTTATAATAGTAACTGTAGGATATAAACTATATAATCTTCAAGTATTACAAGGAGATGAAAATAGTCAAAAAGCAAGTACAAACTCAATTAAAGACATATACATAGATGCTCCTAGAGGAAATATTACAGATAAAAACGGTGTCATACTTGCAAACAATAAACAAAGCTATAATGTCACCTTTATGGAAAGCAATTATAGTGACAACAAAAGCAATAATTTTTATGCTACTATGGCAAAGGTTTTTCAAATTATGGATGAAAACAAGGAGACTCAAAATGATACCTTCCCTTTAAAGGTAAATCCCTTTAGATTCGAATTTAACACAAACGATCCTAATGCTATTAAAACTTTGCAACTTAGGTTTTTAAAAGACAGAGGGGTTCAAGGTATGATTTTGAAAAAATATTTTAATAATAAGTCTGAGAGTACTTTAACTTCTGCAGAAGAAAACAAGTTAAATGGGTACCTTATAAGCTTATCTCCAGAGACAGTTTATAATTATTTGATGACTAGCTATGGTATTGATAAAGGCTTGAAAACTGTAAACTCAAACTATTCTGTAGCTGAATCTAGAAGATACATGCTAGTTAAGGATGCAATAAAAATGCAGAGTTTTACTGGCTATCAGCCAATAGATATTTATAGTAACATAAGTTATAACAGTTATTTGATAATGATGCAGAAAATATCAAAGCTTCCAGGTATAGATGTTGCAATACAACCATTAAGACAATATCCGTATGGCACGCTTGCGTCTCCTGTAATTGGATATATTAGCAAGATAAGTAGCACTGATCAAGAAAAGTATGAAGAAAAAGGATATAATACAAGTACAGATTATATAGGTGCATCAGGAATGGAAGCAGCAATGGAGAAATGGCTTCACGGACAAAATGGTGAACAGGTAGTACAAGTTGATAAGCAAGGAAATACTACTAAAAATTTAGCAACTAAACCAGCACAGCAAGGAAATAATCTTCAGCTTACAATTGATGCAAATGTTCAATATGCAGCAGAGCAGGGTTTAAATAATGAGTTTCAAAAGCTTCAGGCAGAAAAGCAGACCTCTGATGGAATGAATATTACAAATGCAAATAGAGGTGCTGTAGTTGTAACCGATATTCATACTGGTGGAATATTAGCTCTTGTAAGTTTGCCTGATTTTAATCCAAATGATTTTTCTAATCCAAAGGGACTTACAGATGCTGATATTAAAAAATACTTTAATACAGATTATGAAAGTATGGCTAAAGCAAAAGAAATGTCACAGGCTCTAATTGATCAAATGTTTCCTATAAACACTAGCATTGCTGGAAATACTACTATGAGAACAGATAGATATGACTATTTTCCTAAGCCTCTATACAATTATGCTACGATGTCGCTTTTGCCTTCTGGTTCTACTTTTAAACCTATCACTGCAGTTGCAGGCCTTCAAGAAGGTGTTATAGATGCTAATACTACTGTAAACGACTTAGCAGAATATAATTTAGGAGATGCTACTCATCCTGATATGGTATATTTTAAAAGTGATGGACCTCATTATGTTACGAATATAGTAAAAGCTATAACAGTATCCAGTAACCCATTTTTTATGGAAGTAGGTAAATTACTTAGGGCAAAGCTTGGAGCAGATGGATTAGCAAAATATGCTTGGCAATTTGGAATGGGTGCTGACCCTAATGGCCCAACTTCAAACGCTAGCACAGGGATAGAAATACCAGAAAATTTTGGCCAAGTATTTAATACTGTATCTCTTAAAAATAACAATGCTAATATGTTTCTAATAAATGCAGAAGGAGATTTAAATTCTGGGGTTAGTATTTCTAAAGGGAAACTTCCTGTTATAAATTTATACGACAACAGTGGAGATAGTAAAAATGTAGCAAGTATAAAAACAGAGATAAAAAATGATTTTAAAAATGAAGTTAAAAAACCTGGTATAAAGACAGTTATAACTACGGATTTCAAAACCCTATTTAATAATCTTATAGCATCAGATCCGATTTATAAGGGAAAAAAATTATCTAATTCAGATATTAATTGTGTAGTTGCAGAAATAACAAATCAAATTATGGCAGCAAGGAATGATATTGATAGACCATATCATTCGTATGAAAGTGCTATAGGTCAGGATATGGATGCTTTTACTCCCCTTCAAATTGCAGATTACATGGCAACACTTGCAAATGGGGGGACAAGATATAAAAGTCACTTACTGGATCAAATTACGGATTCTAATGGTAATGTAGTAGAAAAAGTAAAACCTCAAGTTTTAAATACTGTGCAAATGACTTCTGAAATAAAAAGCCTTGTTTCAGAAGGTATGAATGGAGTTACGGATGCTGGGGCTGGAGGAATGGCAGGTACTGCTGCACAAGCCTTAGGTGATTTTAATAACTATGTTCCTACAGCAGGAAAAACTGGTACTGCCGAATTTGGTGAAAATACAGATCTTCAAACTCAAATTGGTAGAGCGGATTATGCGTGGTTTGCTGGATATGCACCAGCAACAAATCCACAAATATCGGTTGCAGTTGTTATTTTTGATGGAGGTTACGGTGCTGATGCGGCTAACGTAGCTAGAAATGTATATGAAGCATATTTTAAAACGCAATTGCAGCAAAAGGGCTATAAATTTGATATAGGTGTAAATGCACAACCAGAAAATTAAAAATCGGAGTATTCACTCCGATTTTTTTTTAGTATAATAAAATTTAGAAGGATTTTTACAGCTTCATGTTGAATAATAAAAAGAGTGTATTATGTGGCATACCTTTGGAGGAGTATTATGGGAGAAGACAAAATAGTTATAAAGGGAAACAAGGATGGATTAAGTTTACTAATAGATTTAAACTTTTTTAAAGATTTTAACGATATGCTCGATATATTGGTAGAAAAGCTTTCCAGAGGGAAAAAATTCTACGAAGGTTGCACTTTGAAAATTTCTACTCAATTAAAGCAAATTAATGAAGTTCAAATGAAAAATTTAAAAAATATACTTTTTGAGCAATTTTTAATTAAAGATTGTATTTTTGAAGATAGTGAATATAAAACCAATAAGTTTTTTTCGGGTATTTATGAAGGAAAAACAAAATTTTTGAGAAAAACAATTAGAAGTGGTCAGATAATAAACTATCAAGGAAATTTAATAATAATTGGAGATGTTAATCCAGGTGCTGAAATTTATGCAGCTGGAAATGTCATAGTTTTTGGTGCACTAAAAGGTGATGTACATGCTGGGGTTAATGGAAATGATAAAGCAATAATTGCAGCCCTAATGCTACAACCTAAAATACTTCAAATTGCAAATGTAATGACTAGAGCACCGGAAAATGATGAAAAGCCGGAATATCCGGAAGTAGCAAAAACAAAAGGGAATACAATAGTTGTTGAACCGTACTCACCAAATAAATTTATATAAGATAATGGAGGAAACTTGAATGGGAGAAGCAATTGTAATAACATCTGGGAAAGGCGGAGTTGGAAAAACTACCACAACTGCCAATATTGGAACAGCTTTAGCTGCAATGGGAAAAAAGGTTGTAGTGGTGGATGGTGATACAGGACTTAGAAACTTAGATGTTTTAATGGGACTAGAAAACAGAATAGTTTTCACTTTACTAGATGTTGTTGAAGAAAACTGTAGAATTAAACAAGCCTTGATTAGAGATAAAAGATATGAAAACTTATTTTTACTGCCTACAGCTCAAACTAGAGATAAAAATGATATAAGTACTGAGCAAATGCTTAAACTTATAACTGAATTAAAAAATGAATTTGATTATATTTTAATAGATTGCCCAGCAGGTATTGAGCAAGGCTTTGAAAACGCTGTAGTAGGTGCTGATAGAGCTATAGTTGTAGTTAATCCAGAAGTAACATCTGTCAGGGATGCAGATAGAGTTATTGGTAAAATGGATGCAAAGGGACTAGATAATCATAGGTTAATTGTGAATAGGATAGATATGAATATGGTTAAAAACGGTGATATGTTAGGTGTTGATGATATTATTGATAATTTAGCAATTAAGCTTATTGGTGTGGTGCCTAGAGATAATGATATAACTGTTTCTACAAATAAAGGAGAGCCTATTGTACTAGTAGAACAATCAAAAGCTGGACAAGCATTTAGGGACATAGCTAGAAGAATAACAGGAGAAGATGTTCCGTATATGCAGCTAGAGTCTGAAACTGAAGCAGGAATAGTTTCTGTGTTTAAAAAGCTTTTTAAAAGGAATTAAGGAGGAAAATTATGAGTTTGTTTAGTCTGTTTTCAAATAAACCTTCCTCCAAAGAGGTTGCAAACGAAAGATTAAAGCTGATTTTAATTCACGATAGAGCAGATTTATCTCCTGAATTATTAGATTTAATTAAAGGAGAAATCATGAATGTAATAAATAAATATGCTGAAATCGATAATTCCGATGTGGAGGTTAAGCTAACTAGAACATCTTTAGAAGAAGGTAATTCACCGGCTTTAGTAGCAAATATACCTATTAAAAAGATGAAGGCTAGGAGATAAGAGAAAAATATTCTGTTACAATTTCAATTTTAAGTTATAAAAATAATTATTTGAAAGTATAATTTAATTGGAGTTATTATTCGGAGTGATACTATGATAAAGTTTAATAAATACTTTGTTTTGTATTTAGTATTGCTTTTGATAATTGGCTTTAAAGATGATTTTTTTATTACATTTTTAATGGTATTAATACATGAAAGTGCTCATTACTTATCAGCTAGGCTTATGGGGTTTTCAAGTTTTTCCGTGGAAATATTGCCTTATGGAGCTAAACTTAATTTAAAAGAAATGGATGAAGCTTCTATAGAGGAAGACATTATAATATCACTGTCAGGACCGATTATAAATCTATTACTGGCAGTATTTTTTTATTTCTTTACCTTCAAATACAGCGAGTTTATAGCTAGAGTAAATATTGCACTTTTTATTTTTAATATGCTGCCTGCTTTTCCTTTAGATGGGGGAAGAGTGGTAAGAAGCTTGTTATGTAAAAAAGTTACGTTAAGAAAAGCAAATAAAATATCAGCTGTTTTAGGTATGTTATTCGGTTTTCTGTTAATGTTTTGTTTTTTTGTTACATTTTTTAAACATAATGTTAATATAAGTTTAGGAATTGCTTCTGTATTTATTATTACTTTTTCTTACAAGGAAAAGAGGAGGGCAGCTTATATAATTATGGCAGATATTGTAAATAAAAAAATGAAATTTTTAAAGCGAGGATATATTGAAAATAAGAGCATTTCTATACATTATAAAAAAGATTTATTAGAAGTCCTTAGTATTATGGAGAAAAATAAATATAATGTGTTTACAGTATTAGATGATGAACTTATAATATTGGATATAATATATGAAGGCGAAATAATAAATGGCTTAAAAGCCTATGGAAATATTACTATTGAACAATTTATAAGGATAAGAGATAAAAAATAATGTAATTGAATTAATAATATGATAAAATATTTAGGCATGTAATAAACGGATAAAATTATAGGAGGAACAGTAATGAATAAAATAAGTGATGATATTTTACATAGAGTAGAAAAACCAGCAAGATATGTTGGAGGAGAATTTAATAGTTGTATTAAGGATAAAAATAGTGTAGACATAAGATTTGCATTTTGCTTTCCAGATGTATACGAAGTTGGAATGTCCCATCTTGGAATGAAAATTCTTTATCATGTCTTAAATAAAAGAGAAGATACTTATTGCGAAAGAGCTTTTGCACCTTGGCCAGATATGGAAAAGTTGATGAGAGAAAATAACGTTCCATTATATACACTTGAGACAAAAGATTCTTTAGCTGATTTTGATTTTGTTGCTTTCACTCTTCAATATGAAATGAGCTATACAAATATATTAAATATGCTCCATATGGCGGGTATTCCAATTAGAGCATCGGAAAGAGGAGACGAATTTCCTATAGTATTATGTGGAGGACCATGTGCTTATAATCCAGAGCCTTTACATGATATTGCAGATATATTTTCAATTGGTGAAGGTGAAGAACATTTAAATGACGTTTTGGATTTATATAAAAAATATAAAGGAAAAAGTAAAAAAGACTTTTTAAGAGCAGCAGCACAAATTGAAGGCACCTATATTCCTAGTCTTTACGATGTAACCTACAAGGAAGATGGAACCATAAAACAATTTAGTCCCAAATATGATGATGTTCCTAAAAAGGTTAAAAAGAGAATAATAACTAATTTTAATGAAGTAGAATATCCAGATAAGCTTATAGTACCATATAATGAAATAGTTCACGATAGGATAATGCTTGAAACCTTTAGGGGCTGTACAAGAGGTTGTAGATTTTGTCAGGCAGGAATGATTTATAGACCAGTAAGAGAAAAAAGAACTGAAAAATTGCTGGAACTTGCGGAAACATTAGTAAAAAATACAGGATATGAAGATTTATCCTTGACTTCTTTAAGCATATGCGATTATTCGGATATTCAAAATTTAGTCTATGCTTTAGTAGATAAATATAGGGATAAAAATGTTAGCGTTTCACTTCCATCCCTTAGAATAGATTCATTTTCAGTAGATTTAATAAAGGAAATTCAAAAGGTTAGAAAAACGGGTTTAACCTTTGCACCAGAAGCAGGTTCTCAAAGGATGAGAGATGTTATTAATAAAGGTGTTACAGAACAAAATCTTATGGATTCTGTAAGCAGTGCTTTTAAAGCAGGCTGGTCTACTATAAAATTATATTTTATGATAGGACTTCCTTATGAAACTATTGATGATGTAAAAGGAATTGGAGAACTTTCGAAGAAGGTTGTATATGAATATAGAAAAATACCAAAGGAAGAAAGAAAAAAGGGACTAAGAATTACTGTTAGTACATCAATATTTGTACCAAAACCTTTCACTCCTTTCCAATGGTCACCAATGGATAAAATGCCTTCTGTAAGAGAAAAAATAAAAGAACTTAGAGGAGTAATGACAGACAAAGCTATTGTATATAACTGGCATGAAACTCCAGTTAGCTATCTCGAAGCAGTTTTTGCAAGAGGAGATAGGAAAATTTGTGATGTTTTAATTAAAGCATTTGAAAAAGGAGCAAAGTTTGATGGTTGGTCACAATATTTTAATAACGAAATATGGAATGATGCCCTTGAAGAATGCAATGTAGATGGAGATTTTTATGCATATAGAGCTAGAACTTATGATGAAATTCTTCCTTGGGATTTCCTTGATATTGGAGTTAACAAAGAGTTTTTGATAAAAGAGAGTGAAAATGCAAAAAATGCAGAAGTTACACCAGATTGCAGACAAGGCTGTAAAAATTGCGGTGCTAATGTAAACTTTAAAGATGGGAAGTGTTTTGAAGGTGCGATATTTAATTAAATATACAAAAGGATCCAATATAAAATTTGTTGCTCACTTAGATTTGATGAGAACAATTCAAAGAACATTTAAAAGATCGAATTTACCAGTAGAATATTCAAAGGGTTTCAATCCACATATGAAGCTTTCTATTGCACAGCCTCTTTCTGTAGGAGTATATTCAGATGGAGAGTATTTAGATATAGATTTTTATGAAGCGGTGGATGAAGAAGAAATAAAAGAACGGTTTAATGCTTTCTCTACTGAGGATATCAAGCTAATTAAAGTAGTTAAAGTAAATGATCTTTATGAAAAATCTGGAAAGAAAATACCACAGGCTATGGCTGCTCTTGATGGAGCAAGTTACGAAATAAAAATTAAATACAAAAATACAAATAAATTAGAAGAAGAAATAAAAGAAATAAAAGAACGTAAAGAATGGAATATTGTAAAGAAAACAAAAAATTCGGAAAAGGAAGTTAATATAAAGCCAATGGTTAAAAGCTTCATCACTTTCGTGAAAGGTGATTATTTAGAAGTGAAAGCTTTAGTCTCTTGTGGCAGCAGAGAAAATCTTTCGGCAGATTTGCTTTCAGAATATATTAAAAGTAATACTTCAAATTTAGAACAATTTGCATTTACAGAAATAAAACGAGAAGACTTATATGGGCTTAAAGGTGAAGCTTTAGTTCCACTATGGGAGTATTTTAAAAGCAAATAGAGGTGTTAATATTGAAGGAAATCTTTGTTTCAAGAAACAGTAATATACTTAGAATAGCAATAAAAGAAGATGGAGCTTTAGTTTCTTGCTTAATAGAAGAAGGAATGGATGAACCTTTTCCGGGACAGATTTATAAAGGAATAGTTAAAAATATAGTTCCAGCAATAAAATGTGCATTTGTTGATATTGGAAAAGGAAAAGATACATTTATGTATTTAGATTCAAAGTTCAATAATACTTCCATAAAAAAAGGTGATGAAATAATAGTTGAGGTTGTCAAGGAAGGTTTGGGCAATAAAGGCGCTAAAGTATCTAATGCCTTCACAATTCCTGGAAGGTATGCTGTAATTGAAACCATGAAAAAATCAGTGGAAATATCAAAAAAAATAAATAATGCAGAATATATTGATGAGCTATTGGAAAAAATAAAAAAGCCTCCTTTTGTTGGAGTAATGATTAGAACTAATGCTGAAAAGGTAGCCATTAAAGAAGTTAACGATGAGATAGAAAAGCTATACAATATATATACAAAGGTAGTTAATGATGGAACCTATTCTAATAAGCCCAAGCTACTATACGATACAGGTGGATATATAGGCAAGGTTTTAAGGGATTTTGCTGATGAAGACACACAAAAAATCTTTTTAGATGACAAGGAAGACTACAAACTAGTATCAAAATATTTTGAAGAAAAAACAGATGTGAAAATAGAAGTCGGTTTATATAATGGTGAAATAAAAATGTTCGATTTTTTTGAAATCGAACAAGAAATAATTAAGCTTATTGATAATAAAATACAATTAAAATCTGGTGGCTCAATAGTTATCGAAAAAACTGAAGCTATGTATGTTATAGATGTAAACTCAAATAAGAATATAAAAAGTAACAGTATAGAAAAAACAGCAAAAAACATTAATGTAGAAGCTGCAAAAGAAATTGCAAAACAAGTAAGATTAAGAAATTTAAGTGGAATTATAGCTATCGATTTTATCGATACTTCCGATGAATATGTTCAAAATCAAATCATAAAAATCTTAAATAAAGGTTTTGAAAATGATAAGGTTAAAACAGTGGTATATCCTTTTACTGAGTTAAGTATAGTACAAATTGCAAGGAGCAGAAAAGGCAAGCCAATTTCTGAATATATAGAAGAAAATTGCTACCATTGCAAAGGACATGGTAGGACGTTAAAATTATCTTATTTGGCTAGTTTAATTGAAAACCAAATTATAAAAATCACAGAGGAAATGGAAAAAAAAGAAAGTATACTTATAACTTTAGATCCATTTTATCAAGAAAAAGTTAATAGAGATATAAATTTCTTTATTAAATCTATAGGTGCTGAAAATTTTCAGGTTTATCTAGACTTTAAAAATATGAAAGATTTTTTCAAAGTAGAAAGTCTTGTCTTTGAAAATCAAAAAATCCAAATGTTAAATAAAAAAGTTTATGGCTAGTTTTACTTTACAAAGGATTAAATGTGTGTTAAAATATCCTTCGTAGACCGCGCACATAGGGTTTTTAAATCATGAAGTAAAACTTCATGTACCTGAGATGGCGAGACTGGATTGAGGAGGTGTTTTAATGTACGCAGTTGTAGTTACTGGAGGAAAGCAATATAAAGTTTCTGAAGGAGACGTAATATTCGTTGAAAAATTAGAAGCAGAAGTTGATTCAAATGTAGAATTAACAGATGTTCTTGCTGTAGGCAAGGAAGATGGTCTTGTAATTGGAAAACCTGTAGTTGAAGGAGCTAAAGTTGTTGCAAAAGTTGCACAGCAAGGAAAAGCTAAAAAAGTTATAGTTTTCAAGTATAAGAGAAAGAAAGACTACAGAAGAAAACAAGGTCATAGACAACCATTTACTAAATTAGTAATCGAAAAAATCGAAGCATAATTATGATTAATATTGTTTTTAAAAAGAAAGATAATTTGTTTATTTCTTTTGAAATAAATGGGCATGCAGGGTACAGTAAAAGCGGTACGGATATAGTTTGTAGTGCGGTATCAGCCTTAGCTTATACTTTTGCCAATGGTATAACTGATGTTGTAAAGGTAAATGCATGTATAGATGTTTTTGAAGATGGATTTCTAAATTTAGACATAAGTCATTTAGATAAAGAAAACATAGAAAAATGTCAAGTTCTACTTGAAACAATGTTTATCGGATTAAAAAGTATGAATGTAATGTATGGAAAATATATAAGTATAAAATTAGAGGAGGTGTAGTTATGTTAATTATGAACCTTCAGCTATTTGCTCACAAAAAGGGAGTAGGTAGCTCTAGAAACGGTAGAGAAAGTGAGTCTAAAAGACTTGGAGTTAAAAGTGCCGATGGACAATTTGTTCTTGCAGGAAACATATTAGTAAGACAAAGAGGAACAAAAATTCATCCTGGTACAAACGTTGGTATAGGATCTGATGATACTCTTTTCGCCAAAGTAGATGGTGTAGTTAGATTTGAAAGAGTAGGAAGAGATAAGAAAAAAGCTAGCGTTTACCCAATAGCAATAGATGAAAGCATAGCAGAATAATTAAAAGCACCCTTTTGTTAGGGTGCTTTTTTAAAATCCTATTGTTATAATAAAATAATTGCATATAAAATGCTAAATAAGATAGAGGTGAAAGTATGTTTATAGATACAGCTAAGATTTATATAAAGTCTGGTGATGGTGGTAATGGTTCGGTTTCCTTTAGACGTGAAAAATATGTTCCACTTGGAGGACCTGATGGCGGCGATGGCGGTGATGGTGGAAATGTAATTTTGATTGCAGATTCCAACATGACCACTTTATTGGATTTTACTTATAAGAGAAAATATATTGCAGAGCAGGGAACGGCAGGTTCTGGTTCAAAGTGTTACGGTAAAGATGGAGAAGATTTAGTAATTAAAGTTCCAATGGGAACGGTAGTAAAAGATGTTGAAACAAACAAAGTAATGGCAGACTTATCAAAGGCAGGAGACAAGGTTATAGTTGCAAAAGGCGGAAAAGGTGGAAAAGGAAATGTTAAGTTTTGTACACCAACTAGGCAGGCACCTAATTTTGCTGAGCCTGGTATGCCAGGGGAAGAAAGAAACATAATTCTTGAGTTAAAGCTACTTGCCGATGTAGGACTTATCGGATTTCCTAATGTAGGTAAATCAACGTTACTTTCTGTAGTTTCCAAAGCAAGGCCAAAGATTGCAAACTATCACTTTACAACAATAAAGCCTAATCTTGGTGTTGTAAGCATTCCGGGTATACAAAGCTTTGTAATGGCAGATATTCCAGGAATAATTGAGGGTGCAGCAGAAGGAATAGGTCTTGGCCTCCAGTTTTTGAGACATATAGAAAGAACTAGACTTTTAATTCACATTGTAGACTTATCTGGATGCGAAGATAGAGACCCATTAGAGGACTTTATTAAGATAAATGAGGAATTAAAAAAATATAGCGTTAAGCTTTGGGATAGACCACAAATAGTTGCAGCTAATAAGGTTGACTTAGTTTACGATGATGAAGCATTTGAAAATTTTGAAAAAAAGGTAAAGGAACTTGGCTTTCTCCATGTATATAAAATTTCTGCGGCTACAAGAAGTGGAGTAGATGAACTATTAAAAGAAGCAGCAAGGCAGCTATCCAATATTCCTATTACTGAATTAGAAATTAAAGAGGAAGATAGATTCGTTGAAGAAGAAAAAAGATTTACTTACGACATTACAAGAGATGGTGATGTGTATGTAGTAGAAGGATCCTTTGTGGATAGGCTTTTAACTAGCGTAAATGTTAATGACCCAGAATCGTTAATGTATTTCCATAAGGTTCTCAAAAACAAAGGTGTAATTGAAAATTTAATATCCCATGGAATTCAAGATGGAGATATAGTTAGATTAAAAGATTTTGAGTTTGAATTTTTATTATAGTTGGAGGAAGATATGTTAACTAGCAAACAAAGAAGTTATTTAAAATCACTTTCAAATCAAATGCAGCCTATATTTCAGGTTGGAAAAGGTGGAATAGAAGAGACTTTTATAAATCAAGTTGAAACAGCTTTAGAAGCAAGAGAACTAATAAAGCTTTCTGTTCTTGAAACAAGTCCTTATTCAGCCAGAGAAGCAAGTGATCTTTTATGTAAGGAACTAGGTTGTGAAGGAGTTTTAGCAATAGGCAGAAAATTTGTTTTATATAGAAAGTCTAAGAAAAATGAAAAAATAGAACTTCCTAAATAATTAGATTACATTTTGCAAAGGTTACAACAAAAGGAATAAATATGGTATAATGAAATTATTAAAATAAATTTTAAATTACCAAAGAGGTATATTTATGAATAAGAAAGCTTGTTTTGGAGGTACCTTCGATCCGATTCATAATGGGCACATAGCTATTGCCTACGAAGCTTTAAATAAACTTCGCTTGGATAAAATAGTGTTCATTCCAGCAGGTAATCCGCCACATAAAGATATAAGAGAAGTAATAAATGCTAAAGTAAGATATGAAATGGTTCAAAATGCAATAAAATGTGAATCCAGATTTGAAATAGATAACTTTGAAGTTTTAAAAGAAAACTTTAGTTATACTTTTGAAACTTTAAAGTATCTTAATGAAAAGGAAAGGGACACAAAGTGGTATTTTATAAGTGGCTTAGATTGCCTTTTTAACTTGGAAACATGGAAGAATGTTAAAAAAATCTTTGAACTTTGTCAGCTTGTTGTTTTTAATAGACCTGGTTTTGACATGGATGCAGTTTTGGAAAAGAAAGCTTTTTTAGAAAATAAATATGGGTCAAGTATCATTTTTTTAACAAAACCGGTAGTGGATATATCTTCTACCCATATAAGAGAAAAAATAAAAAAACACCAAAGTGTAGAAGAGTTTCTTTCTAAAGAAACTTTAAAATTTATTGAGGATAACAAACTGTATGTTTAATATTTTGATTTAGGAGGCAGTTATGTGGACAGAAGAACAAATGATTGGTTACTTAAAAAATAATATTAAAGAAAAAAGATTAAAGCACTGTCTAAGGGTGAAGGATACAGCAGAAAAATTAGCTAAAATTTACAATGTGGACAAAGATAAAGCTGCTATTGCTGGCTTGATGCATGATTTAGCTAAAGAAAAAACCTCTGATGAGGTGATTACACTTTGCAAAAAAGAAGGCTATAATGTAGATCCTATTGTTGGCAGTAACCTTAACACCCTTCATGGAGCAGCATCTGCAATAATTGCAAGGGATTTAATGGGTGTAACTGATGAAGATACTTTAAATGCAATGGCTTACCATACAATAGGAAGAAAAAATATGAGTACACTTGAAAAAGTAATATATTTAGCTGATTATATTGAGCCTTTTAGAGATTTTGATGGTGTAGAACAACTAAGGATACTTGCACAAGAGAGCCTAGATGAAGCTATGCTAAAGGCTTTTGATAACACTATTAAATTTGTAATTTCAAAAGGTGAATTGGTTCATATCGGAACAATAGAGGCAAGAAACTTTATTTTACTTCAAAAAATAAATAAGTAATTTTATTTATGACATTTGAAAGGCAGGTAAATTGTATGGTAGACAATAAAAAAAAAGGCATTAAACCAAGGAAGATAATTAAAGGCTTTGGAATTGGATTATTGGTAGTAATTATTTGTATAGTCGTTGGAGTTACAGGTTTTACTGTTTTTTATTTGTCCAGTACTAATGGCATGTCCAATTATTTGAATGTAAATGCAATACCGCCAAGTAAAGATGGTATAGTAAATATATTAGTAGCAGGTGTAGACGTAGGAGCTAAGGATAACTCCAATTTAAGTGATAGTAATTCAGATGTAACTTCAGTAGCTACTAATATAAATAATACAAAATACGATAATTCAATTTTCTTATTTAGCTTCGATACAAAGAATAAAAAACTTAAAATAATATCTATACCGAGAGATACCATGTTTAAGGCAAACAGCAATATGAATACCTTAAAGTATGCAGATTCTGTAGATGGACCAAAGTATTTAGTAAACACAGTGGAAGCTTTATACAACATAAAAATAAATTATTATGCAGGTTTTACTTATGCAGGTTTTAAAAATGTTATAGATGCACTAGGCGGAGTAGATTTGAATATAAATAATAATATGAATTATGATGATAATGTTCAAAATCTACATATTCATTTTACAAAAGGTAGCACAGTTCATATGAACGGTTCAGATGCAGAAAATTATTTTAGATGGGTAAAAAATAATAACGATCAAACAGTTTCGTTTTCTAATGAGGTTACTAGAATAAAAGATGAAGAAGATTTAGTAAAACAAGTAATGAGCAAATTCAAGAGATTGTCCACAATATTTAAATATCCAGAGATCATTTCTACTGTTTCAAAGAGTGTAGAAACAAATATGAGTGCTGGAGATATAATAGGCTATGCAAGAACCTTTGCAGGATTAAATAGTAGTGATATTTCATACAGTATAGCTAAAGGCTATGATGTTAAGATTCAAGATAAAAAATATTATTTATTTGATAGTGTAAACAACAAGAAGTATGTGTCTTCTAGCGTATCAACTAGTGTTGCAACTGTTAATAAGGCTGCAACAAATGTTTATGTATGGAATGGAACAAATAAAAATGGACTTGCAATGAATTACAAAAACATTTTAAATGAAAAAGGATTTACTTCTGTTACTGCTTCTAATCCTCCAGCATCGGTAAAAAAGCCAGTTTCAGAAACTCAAATTCAATTTTATAATATGGATGAAAATAAACTAGTTGAAATCTGCAATGATTTTGGGAATGCATTTAAAATGAATAATATAGAATTGGTTCCTAAAAAAAGTACCGGCAAAGCAGATGTAATAGTTACATTAGGTACTGATGCAATTAATAACTAAAGAAGTTGAGGTCAAAATGAAAAATAAACTTACATTTATTATAGATGAGTTGGATGATAAAATGAGGCTTAACCTTTACCTTAAAGAAAAACGGAAGCTGTCTAGTAGGTTTATAAAAAGTGCGGCAATAGAAAAACGTATTGAAGTAGATGGTAAAAAGGTAAAGTTAAATTACGTAGTCAAAACTGGCGAAATAGTTGAAATAGATGTTGAAAAAGAGGAAACCCAAAATATGGAACCTCAAAAGTTAGACTCTTTAGAAATAGTTTACGAAGATAGTGATATTATAGTAGTTAATAAGCCTTCTAATATAGTAGTTCATCCTACAAAAAGCCATCCAGATAAAACTTTAGCAAATGGACTTCTATATTATTTTAAAGAAAAAGGTGAGAATTCAATAGTAAGGCTTGTAAGCAGACTAGATATGGATACCTCAGGCTTGATTTTAGTTGCAAAAAATCAATTTTCTCACATGAGCTTAGCAAGAGATATGAATTTAGAAAGCTTTGAGAAAGGATATGTTGCTGTTGTTCATGGCAATTTACAAAATAAGTCAGGAACTATAGATAAGCCTATATATAGAACTGGTGGAGACTCTATAAGACGAATTATTGACGAAAGAGGTCAAAGGAGCATAACTCATTATGAAGTTGTTGAAAGTTATGCAAAAGGAGACTTGGTAAGACTTCATTTAGAGACAGGTAGAACACATCAAATTAGAGTTCATTTATGTAGTATTGGTCATCCTATATTTGGTGATTTGCTCTATGACGGAAAAGATGATTTGATAAAAAGACAAGCACTACACGCTTATAAATTGCATTTTCCCCACCCTAAAACAGGAGAAATCATTAAGCTTGAAACAAAACTTCCAGATGATATTAAAAATTTAATCTATAATATAAAATAAATAAAAAAGGTTTCTGCAGGTGTATTTCCTGCAGAAACCTTTTAATATATTCCTTTAAGTTTCTTTCTCTTTCTAAAATTAGTAATGAAAAATAAAACAACTCCTATTAAAATCAAAGCAATAATTAAAATAATGATATTATAATTGATACTTGAACTTTTTATTGTATTTGGTACATATGTTGTTCCGCATATTAAGCCAAAGGTTTCAAGTTTTTGATTATTAAAGGTTAAAGTTGCATTTAAAACTTCTTTTCCTTTCTTTAAGGCTGAAATCGGTATATTTTTTTTGTCTATGGATACTTGTGGCTTTTCTGTAGAACCCTTTGGCAATTCATAATATACATCTTCACTTGCAGTTAAAGGAATGGATACGCCCTTTTTAGGGGAATAAGAAGAAACCTTTTGACCTTTAGAGTACAATTTAACTAGATCATAATTCATAAAACCGTAATCAAAAAGGCTTTTTGCCTCATCATAGTAATCTTTTTCAGGATTATGTATTAAAGTAACTATTAAAGTATGGTTATTTCTATTAGCACAAGCAACATATGAAAATAATGATTGAATAGTATAACCTGTTTTACCACCAACAATACCTTCATAATATTCAGGTCTATTTTTGTATATCATCTTATCTTCATTATACAAAGAACGTTCTTTTATAGTATCAGCAGCATCGGTCTTATTTGTTGGAGATAAAGTGTAATGAATAGTAGTTGCTATTTGTGAAAATTCAGGATGCTTCAGTAATTCTCTTAAAATCAAAGCCATATCCTTTCCAGAAACTTTATGGTTAGGATCGTATAACCCATTTGGATTTGCAAAGTGGGAAGAAGTGCAGCCAAGTTCGGCAGCCCTTTTATTCATTAAAGCAGCAAAGGCTGGTACGGAGCCACTTATATGTACTGCTAATGCAACGGCGGCATCGTTTGCTGAAAACATAATCATTGCATGAAGTAAATCCTTAACAGTAATTTGTTCCCCATCCTTTATAGAAATAGAATTGCCATCTAAAAGTTTATAATTTTGCTGTGTAAAATCGTTTCCTATGGTAACTACATCATCTAATTTGCAATTTTCTAAAGTTAGTAGTGCTGTCATCATTTTAGTAGTTGATGCAGGTGGATATGCAGCATCCATATTTTTGCTGTATAAGATTTGGCCGGTGGTAGCATCCATGAGAACCGCACTATCAGCAGTTACTTTAGGTGGTGTAGGTAATTGTGTATCCGCAAAAGTTATAACATTTAAGTTAGCTAAAATTGTCGCTACTATAATAAAGATTAGTGTTGCTTGCTTCATTTTATCCTCCTAGAGTTTAAGTTGATATTTTTTTAAATTACTAAAACAGTATAGCAAAAAAAAAATAAAATGGCAAAGTTATTATTTGAGTAATTTTATTTTGAATGGTTATAATGCAATTTAGAGGTGATAATTTTGGATAAGAAAAAAATAATTGGATCTGTAATCATTCTTTTCTTTTTTATACTATTTTTTATAGCAGGATTTTTTATATTTAAAGGTCAAGTTAACAGTAACGATTTAGTGATTTTTAATGGTGAAGATAAAAAAGTTACAAGTGAAGGAAATAAAACGGTAGCTACTATAGGCAATGAAACAAAAAAATACATAAAAGCACAAATATATGGTGAAGTCAAAAATCCCGGTGTATATAGCCTAAAAGAAGGAGATAGAATAAAAGATTTAGTAAATGCGGCTGGTGGTTATAATGAAAATGCAAATAAATTTAGCGTAAATAATGCAAAAAAACTAAGCGATGGAGATAATATTGAGATAAAAAAAGTAGGAGAAAAAACTATAGCTGGAGTTTCAAATAATTCATCACAAAATGATGAAAAGTTAAATTTAAACAATGCTTCTGAAGCTGAAATAGTTAGTAAAAAAATACCAGGTATAGGTGCAGCCCTAGCAAAAAAGATTGTACAATATAGAGAAAATAATAATGGAAGAATAAATTCTATGGAGGAGCTAGGAAAAGCTATAGGACCTAAAAGGGCTGCAAACATAATTGGGTATATTACTTTAGATTAAAACCTAAACATGCCGCTATATTGAAAATCCTCTTCTCCAGAAAAGGTGAGCCTATTAGCCCCAGACTCCCAATTTATATGGTTATTATCTTTTCTAAATAATTTAAATTCAATAATAGAATTTTTAGGGACATAAATTTTTGTTTCCAATTTATTATCCATAAATTCCAGCTTAACTGCGTTATAATTATTCCACTTGCCAAGCTCTGGTAAATTTCCAATTAAATAAAATTCAGTGTTAGGAATAATAATATAATTTGAAGGAAGTTTTAGTGAAAAAAATATACAAACCTCGTTAACTGTATCTTCGTTGCTAAAGCAAGGAAGCCATATTGAGTAAAAGTTTTTTACAACTTTAAAGTTACCATAGCCTGCTTTATTTATAACTACTTTTTCAAAGGTTGAACCTGTACAATCGTAAAATGAAGCATTTGCATGATGAGTACCAACATACATCCATTTTGAAACGTTGTTTTCTTTTGAAATTACTGCTGCTAAGCCAGAAGTTTTTATTTTTTTATGACCTTCTCTTGTCCACCCTATAACATTGCCATCATCAAAATAATCGTGCTGCTCACCATATGCATAATCTTTTCTTACTTTTAATATTAAGTCAAGTGTTTTTCTCATAGGACATATGTTATAAGAAGAGTTTCCGTAATAGTCACCATAAAATATGCAAGGAATACCTTCTTTTCTTGTCAATATAAAGGTATATGCAAGAGGTTTAAACCATGGCTTAATCCAAGATTCCAGAGATTGATAAGGTTCAGTATCATGATTGTCAACAAAGGTGACAGCTCTCTGAGGATTAAATTGTGATAAAGTATCGTCTAGTAGTCTGGAAAAATTAAAATCTTTATTTTGAGAAGCATCATAAAACTTAAAGTGTAAGGGAACATCGAATAAATGCATACAATTTTCAGTTGCATTTAAATAATATATTAATTTGTTTAAATCACCACTCCAATATTCACCAACAGCAAAAAAATCTTTCTTATATTTATCTCTTAAATAAGAAAGCCATTCTTTGTAAAAACTAAACTTAATATGCTTAACAGCATCCAATCTAAACCCATCCACTTTTGTTGTTTCAACATACCAACTTCCCCATTTTTTTAATTCCTTTACAACTTCCTCTTTTGACATATTTATATCAGCATAAATTAAATATTCAAAATTTCCGTTTTCATTGTCTACATCTTCACTCCAATTGTTGTCATTTCCATAAAATTTAAAAATACTATTTTCTTTCGTTTTATTGTCAAAATCAACAGCATTAAAATGGCTTGAGTTCCATTTAAAATTAGAATATTTATTTTCTCTATTTTTAAAATTAAATCTTGTCCAAGCATCGATAAACAAAGGAGTACCTATAGTTTTATTTCTGTCACTTTTGTCTACTCGTATTGCTTTAACTTTTTCAGTTTCATCGGCACCACCTTTATGACTTAACACTATATCAGCATAAATTTCTATTCCATACTTATGAGCTTCATTTATTGCTTCTAGGTATTCATCTTTTGTCCCATATTTTGTTGAAACAGAACCTTTTTGATTGAATTCGCCTAAATCATATAAATCGTAGGGTCCGTATCCAACATCATCTTTTCCATTTGCACCCTTATAAGCAGGTGGAAGCCAAAGTGCAGTAATTCCTATTTTTGAAAGGTGCTTAATTTGTAAAGAAATACTTTTCCAAAGTGAACAATCTGGCATAAGGTACCATTCAAAATATTGCATAATAGTTTGGTTTTCATGAGCGATTTGACTGATATTTACCACCTCCTGTTCTATTTCTAAACAACTTTCATCTTCATTATTAATTTTTTTATCAGTATAGCTAGGTGTGATTTTTTCTATTTGTAATGTATTTTTTCTATTTTGTCTTTGGATAATTGTAAAAAAATATTTTAGAAACAGTTTCATATTTTGGTTACCCCTTACAAAAAAAATAATCTAAATTTATTTTAATATATTTTAGGACTATTAGCTACACCTTTAATGTTAATAAAAATAGTTATCATAAAGTTTGTTAGTACATCCGTAGTCTATTAGTATTGGCTTTTCATCTAATATTCCCCAAGAAGAAATAGCTTTTATATCAGGGTATAGTAAATCATAATGTCTAGCGATTTTTTTGATATTTTTAAAGAATAGGCTATCTGCTTTAATATTGGTGTATTCAAAGATGCTTCCATGCTTATGACCTATTATTTCTGTAAAGGGCACAGCTTTTCTCATGACTATCATGCCCTTTTTATACCATATTATTGGACAAAAATATTTTTTATTTTTTTCTTGAATGTTAGTATATATATAATTTTCTGTTCTGCATTGGTAGTTGCCAGTTTTTCCTTTAGATACTTTCATAACATAATCATCATTAATTTCAAATACAATTCTGCTAGCACCTTCACCTAAATATTTATAATTTTTTTTAATATAATTTCGGTTTGCTTCATATATGTTTTCAAACAATTCAAAAGGTACATCCACATTAATCCCTCCTAAAAACATAAATGCTTTTGTTCATTAATAATATATAAACTTAAGTAAATTATGTGATATACTTAATGCAAAACAATTTTTAGCCTTTGCTAAAGTTTATTTGAATTTAATGCGATAAATAAGAGAAAACTACTTTAATTAGGTGTTTTTTATTTAGAAGGATGAGGTGGAATATGCTTTGACAGATTGGTATAATTTATCTTCGTCAGCTACTGTAGATTTACTAAGAAGTGATTCGAATCGAGGGTTAAACGATGAACAAGTTACAAATAATAGAGGTACCTTTGGTAAAAATATAATAACAGAAGTAAAAAGATATGAATTTTATAAAAATATTGCAAAGATATTTAAAGAGCCATGGGCTTTAATGCTTTTATGTGTAATAGCCATTCTCATTTTTTTGCATAGCTATATAGAAGCTGCAATTATATTGCTAATTCTTTTATTAAATTCAATTATATTGCTTTCAGAAAAATATGAGAATCAAAAGAAATTAAAAGAAATTAAAAATTTAAATCTTGGAAGATGCAGTGTTTTAAGAAACGGAAATCTTGTAAACCTAGAAACTGCAGAGGTGGTAGTTGGTGATATAGTTATTTTTGGAAGAGGTAGTGTAATACCAGCGGATATTAGAATTATATCTGCTGAAGATTTAAGAGTTAATGAAGTCTCAATAACTGGAGATAACAACATTGTAGATAAATACTCATCAAAGCTTTTGGAAACGGATTTAAGTTTATCGGAAATGAGAAATATATTGTTTAAATCATCTAACGTAATTAACGGTAGCGGTGAAGGAGTAGTTGTAGCTGTAGGTGCAAGTACAGAAATTGGGAAGCTTATGCAGTCTATGATGGAAATAGATAAGGAAGAGAATACCTTTAATAAAGGCATTCAAACAATAATAAATGCACTATGTGTCATTTTTTTAGTAGGCTCTATTTTTATTTATATTATTAAGCTTTTAAGCAAAGTTTCAAATTACATCATATTGAAGGGACTAGAAAAGGTGATATTAGCTGCAGTGCCTTTTGGAATAGCTATTTGTTTATATTTTATATGGTTAATAATCAAATTGGTTAATAAAAAAGAACAAATACATATAAATAGTTTTGCAGCTATTAAAGAATTAAGCACCATAGATACTATTTTGACGGACAAAGAGGGTATTTTAACTGAAGATACAATGGAAGTTAGAAAAATATTTGACCTGGAAAAAATAATTGATGTAAAAGAAAAATTTGAAATGAATTATAATTTAGATAGAATTATTGAAATTGGAGTTTTATGTAATGATTGTTCGCAAAATGATGAAAAAAACAGTAGAGTCGATATTGCGGAAAAAGCTATAATAAATTTTGCTAATGAAATAGATATAGATAGTGATTTCCTTTTAGATACGCAAAAGAGAATTTTAAAAATGCCTTATGATAAAGTTAGAAGAATAAAAACTACAGTCCATCATCTTAGTAAAAGTAACTATAGGGCATATATAAAAGGTGCTGTTGACGTTATACTTTCTGAATGTACACACATTATGAAAAATGGAGTGGAAATAGAAATTAATGAAGATGAAGTAAATAGTATTAAAGCTGCAGACATAGAAATGTCAAGCGCATGTCTTTATGTTTTAGCCTTTGCTTATAGGAGTTTTAAATATAAACCAAGCAATAATGAGAATTTGGAAAGCAATTTAGTTTTTGCTGGACTAATAGGTTTTTATAATCCAATAAAGGCGGATATGGACTCTTTACTTAGCAAATTTAGGTTGCTTGCAGTTAAACCGATTATTATAACTGAAGACAGCAAATTAACCGCCATGGCAATAGGGGAAAAATATAATCTTATCAATCTAGGTGATTTAGTAGTGTCTGGTTTTGAAATCGATAATCTTGAGCAAGGCGAGCTTCAAAATAGTATAGATAAGTTTAGCATATTTTCAAGAATAAATAATTGGCATAAAATAAACATAATAAATTTTTTAAAGGAAAAAGGAAAAAATATTGCATTAACAGGCAATAAATTATTAGATTTGCCATCTTTAAGACTTGCAAAGATTTCAATAGCTTACGGACAAAGCTGCAGCAAAATAGTAAAAAATCTTTCTGATGTTTATGTTGAAGATATTAATTTATTAAAAATTGCTGATTTTTTAAAATCCAGTAGAAGTATAATTAATTGTATTCGAGAAATTTGTAAGTTTATTTGTTTTTGTAGTTTAAGTCAGTTTTTATTTTCCGCGTTAGCTTTTTTACTGATGAGTAAAGATACTTTTAGTTTTACGCAGCTTTTGTGGCTAAATTTAGGGAATTTAATTATTAGTTCTTTAATAATATTTTTTAACAGAAACAATATTGAACAAGATATAAATACCAATTATTCAATTGATATAAAAAGTTTAGTTGTAGATAAAAATTTAATAGCTTACTTTTCTGTAATTATATGTGCAGTAGCGTTCTCATTGTTATCTATAACGGGGCTTTTAAAAAATATTTCAATTGAAAATATTTTATTCGGATTTTTCTTATTTGCTGAAACAATTGTTCTTTATAGCAAGATTATAATTAAAGGAATAAAAATAAATTTATTTACTTTATTTCATTTTATACTTAATAGTGCATTAATTTATTATCTTAATAGGGGAATGGTTGAATTGGTATCAATTTCTTGTGCGGTTTTCGTGTTCATTGCCATAGTATTATTAACAAGGTTTCTAAATGTATTCGGAGGCGAAGAAGTTATTGATTTTTAATTTTCACCTAAGAGTTTAAACCTATTATTTTTGGTTAAAATAATAATGAGGTGGTGAAATTATGTTTGATAATGTTTTAGAAACTGTTGCTATAGATAGCAATACAGTAACTTTAAATATACCTAAAAAAGATTTTTTATTTATGTACGGAAATTATAATAGAGATTCAGCACAAAATTATGTTGATAATTATTTTAGAGAAAAAGGGAAAGATGGCATACCCTTTGTAAGTGAAATAACTGTTGATGAATTTTCTCATACAGTTAAAATTTCTATAGAAGTAAATTATAATAGGGACTTCAAATTAGATCAATTTGAAACTCCAGATGCTCTAAATGAAAATAGAAATTACTTTTAGACCTCTTGTTATTTTTTGTGTTTCACTAATTGTTGGATGTTTATCAGCATTATTGTTTAAGTGCAATATATTTTTAGATGTAGTAATAGCTGCATCTTTTTTTATCTTTACATATTTATACTGCCCAAAAAAAATCATAATTATATGCGCCATATTTTTTGTTATCGGCTTTTTAAGCTTCATTACATATTTTAATGTTACCTTAGAAGATAACAAACTATACTGTTTAAGGATAATTAGTATAAATAAATACTATGCTAAAGCAAATTATTTTGGAAGAAGTTTAGAACTTTCAGGTAATTTTGATAAGGTTGAGCGAGGCAATATTGTTTTTGTTAAAGGAAAGTTTGAAAAAAAGGATGATTACCAATATGGTACAATTGGACAGTTGAAAATTAAGAAAATAGATAAAATAAATAAAGATAATATTTCAAATATATATGACTTTAAAGAAGCTTTATTTGAAAGATTTAGCAAAAGGATAGGTAATGAAAAAAGTGGAATGTTAATGGCTCTTTGCTTTGGTGATAGAACAAATTTGCAAAAAGATGATAAAAGTCAGTTAGAAACTTTAGGTATTGTTTATATTATATGCATTTCAGGTCTTCATATGCTAATAGTTTTTAAATTTTTAAAAAAATTTCTACCACTAGAAGCAGCTATTATAATTACAGCTTTTTATACTGCTTTTACTGGCTGCGAACCGGCTAGCTTAAGAGCACTTATTATGATAATTAATTTTCAGTTTTCAAAAAGGGTAAGAAGAAATTATGATTTTCTTTCATCCCTTTGCTTATCAGCACTGCTAATTTTAATTTTTAAGCCATACTATATAGTAAATATAGCTTTTACCTTATCATTTTTAGCCACTCTTGGAATAAAATTATTTTATAAGAAATTAACTAAGGTATTTTATAGATTACCAAAAAGGTTAAATGAAAGTTTAAGCATAGGCTTAAGCGTTCAAAGTCTTGTAATGCCCTATTCATTGTTTACTTTAAAGACTTTAACCTTTGCTTTTGTTTTTGGCAATTTATTTTTAATACCTATATATACAGGTATAATAATATTAGGCATAATATCATTGCCATTTATATATTTACCTTTGGTTTTTAACTTTATATGTAATTTAATATGGATTTTATACATAGCGGCAATAGGAGCTTCAGGCCTTTTGGAAAAGCTGTCTTTACCTATTTTCTATGTAACAAGCTATGATGCGTATATTATATTTGCATTATATTTAGTTTATATTTTATTTAAGCTTGGTTACAAAAAAACAGCATATTTGATTCCAATGCTATTTATTTTGGCAATGGTTCAGTTTTATTCTTTTATTCCATCAGTTTCTTATGTATGCTTAAAAGGTGGAGAAGGCGTTATAGTTAGAAATAAATTTAAATCAGTTTTGATTTCTAATGTAAATTTAAAAGATCAAGCTGAAAAAGATAAAATTTTAAAAATCATTAATGTAAATAGTTTTATATATGCAGCAAAAGGAGTAAAGTTATCATTAAATGACAATTATTTTGTAAGCTTTCAAGAACATTGTTTAAAGGTTGAAAATAATACAAAACAAATTTTAATGGCAGATAAAAATGAAGCTATGTTTAATGGTCTAGGATATAGCAAAAATTATGATATAATGTATTTTGATAATAAAAATAACCAATATCCATTTGAAGAAGGATATTTTTGCATAATAAAAGATAAAATAATTGGAATTAAAGAGTAGGTGGAATAACTTGATTAATTTTTTAGATTTGGATAACAATTTAAAGGTGAAAAAAATAAATAACTTTTATATTTTTTGTGGATTTAATGAAAATATAATAAAAGAATACATAAAAAATATATCGCTCATTGCTACTAATAATAATTTTCTAGATTTAAATTATTTTGAATATGATGGGAATAAGGTTACATATGATGATATAATAAACAGTTGTGAAACGTTGCCTTTTTTAAGTGATAAAAAGGTTGTTGTAATTTATAGAGCTAATTTTTTTAGTGACAAAGGCAAAGCTATGAATAAGAATGGTGATGAAATAATTAAACAGCTTATTAAATATGACGTTCCAAGCCACTGTGTTTTAATGATATATTATATTTTTGAAAATGATAGAGAAAAGGTAAGCAGCAAGGTAAGAAAGTTTGATAAGAAAGCTTTAGTAGTGGAGTTTACCAAGTTAAAGGGAATGTTGCTTCAAAAAAAAGTTAAAGAAATGTTTAAGGAAAAAGGGAAAGATATTGGAAAGGCAGAGTTGGGTTTTTTTTGTAGTGAGGTCGAAAACAATCTGGATATTATAGAAAATGAAATAGAAAAACTATGCTGCTATTGTGAAGAAAAAAATATTTTAAGGGAAGATATAATTGCACTTCTTCCTCATAAAAGCGATAGTGATATTTTTAATTTGGTCGATTTTCTTTCACAAAAGAAAGTAGAAAATGCGCTGGAAATATTAGATGAACTAATGTTTAGAGGAGAAAAAGCCACATATATTTTATCTATGTTTGAAAGGCAATTTAGATTGATGATAAATATTAAGTTTAAAATGGAGGAAGGAAAGAGTAAAGAAGAAATTTCAGCAGAAGAGAAGCTACATCCCTTTGTTTGCGAAAAACTTATGATGCAATGCAAAAAGTTTACTGCCCTGCAATTAGCTAAAGCTGAAGAACTATGTTTAAAAACAGAACTTTTATTAAAAAGTACAGGTGGGGAAGACAAAATCAAATTAGAGCTGCTCATAATAAATAGTGCTATGCTGTAAAAAGAGGAAAATAAATACCGGTGAGTTTCACCGGTTTATTTATTAAGCATTTAAGCTGTTTAATTTTAATGCTAATCTAGATTTAGTTCTTGCTGCTTTGTTTTTATGTATTATACCTTTTGAAGCAGCCATATCTAAAGATTTAACAACGTTTGCGAAGTTTGCTTTTGCTTCTTCAACGTTTT
>JAJXWJ010000097.1 GCA_021781655.1 Bacillota bacterium
ACAATTGAAAAAAACATAGCTTTAAATGATAATATAGAATCAAAGGTTGTAATGGATGCTTTAGAAACCTGCTGTGCAATGGATTTTATAAATAACCTTCCAAATAAAATGCAGGAACCGGTTATGGAAAGAGGCAACACCTTTTCAGCTGGTCAAAGACAACTTTTATCCTTTGCTCGAGCTGTTGCCCACAATCCATCTATTATCGTTTTAGATGAAGCAACAGCAAATATAGATACACATACAGAAAAATTAATTCAAAAAGCTATAGATAATATGTCCAATAATAGAACTGTTCTTATAATTGCCCATAGGCTTTCTACAATAAGAAATGCAGATAAAATAATAGTGTTAAAAAAAGGAGAAATAATAGAGCTTGGAAACCACCAAAGCTTAATGGAGGCAAATGGATATTATATGAAGCTAATTATGGAAAGTAGTGCTTTGTAATATAAAGTTAATTGACAAAGGGTTTGCGACAATATTTTTTTATTGCCACAAACCCTTTGTTAAATTGGCTCTGGTTTTGAATAAATGTATCCTTGTACTATATCAAAACCGGCTTCTGCAACCTTTCTCAACTGTTCAGCGGTTTCTACACCTTCTGCAACAACTTCATATCCATAAGTTCTTGCTATAGTTTCAATGGCTTTTAAAAGTTCAAAAAGTCTCTCATCCTTACCTAGATTATCAATAAATGATTTGTCTATCTTAAGTTCATCAAATTTAATATTCTTTATATAGGTAAGCGATGAATAGCCTGTTCCAAAATCATCTAAAGATATTTTTACTCCAAAACTTTTAAGTTCACTAACTATTTTTTCAATAGCATCAAAATCATTAATAAAAATATCTTCTGTAATTTCAAAAATTACATTTTGTGGATTAATTCCACGACTATTGATTGCATTTTTAATCATCTCTATAAAATCTTTTTCGAAAAAGAATAGGGGAGAAATATTTATAGAAACCTTTATATCCTTAGAAAACTTTTTTTCTAAACTTCTATAATCACTTAATACCTTCTCAATAATCATTTTTGTGAATTTTGTAGTTAAATTGGATTTGTATACAATCGGTATAAATACACTAGGACTAACAAAGCCTAAAGCTTTTGAATTCCATCTTGCAAGTGCTTCTACCCCTATAATTTCATTATCTAAAATTTTAACCTTATTTTGATAATATATTATAAATTCATCATTATTAATAGCTTCTTCCACATAATTTATCATCTGGCTTTCTTTTTCAATATAAGTTTCCATATCATCATTAAACTTATATGCTTCATCAAGGTTATTTTCTTTGGCATAATTAAGGGCAATAGACGCCTTTTTATAACAATCTTCAAAACTTTGACCATCTTCAGGGAATGCACTATAGCTTATATAAAATTTAAACTTTTGATTAAATTCTATCTTTTTTAATTCTTCATCAAACCTTTTTTGAAAAAAAAGTATAGCTTGTTTAATTTCATCTTCTTCTTCATTTTCAATCCATGCACCAAATTCATTTCCGCTAAGCCTTGCAACCATCCAATTTTCATTTTGAAATTCCTTTAATACATCTCCCACAACTTTAATTATTTTATCCCCAAATTTATTGCTAAGCATAGAATTTATAAACTTAAAATCTTTAATGTCCAGCAAAAATAGATATGCTTTTTTTAAATCCATTTCAATACGCCTATCAATATAATCTTTATACATATTTCTATTAGGTAACCCACTTAATTGATCATAATATGCTAAATTTAATATTTTTTCCTCTTGGCTCAAAATTCTTTGATGATCAACATTTATGGATGAAACCATAGAATTAAAGCCTTCCACCAACTCCCCAATTTCATCAAACCTTTTTATGCCGCTTATACTAGAATAATATCCATTCTCAGCAAGCTTCATATTTTCTACAACTTGATTTAGAGGTCTTGTTATGCCATTTATATAAAAAATAGAAATAAAACTACCTACTATTAATATTAATATAGTAGAAGCCAATACGACTATCAATATATCATTTATTCCTTCATTAAAATCCATAGTATAAGCTGAAGCAGTAATTACCCAACCCCAACTAGGTGCAAGTTCTGAGTAACTTATCTTTTGGCTTACTTCATTTGAATTTGGCAAATTCCATGAATAATATGTAAAACCTCCACCAGTTTCAGCTTTTTTTATTTGATCTTGAACTATCTTAAAGTTACTGTTACTCTTATCTGTAAGATTCCATGCATTTTGTCCTTCAAGTGTAGGGTGCATAACTTCTAAACCCTGTTTGCCATATATGATAAAATATCCATGTTCACCAAGATTAATTTTGTCATTTAAGGTTCTAGTTCCATTGCTATTTTTTTTACCATCCAAATATTCCTTTACCTGCTCTTGTGCTTTTGACAAAGATATATTTCCTGCTTCCACTTCCTTGCTTTTTATATCTACTAACATTATCGCTTCTTCAACTGCATTTTTTAAAATGGTTTTACCTTTATCATCCAGCTCAGTCTTTGCTATGTTATAGCTTGTAATTCCAATTATTAAACAGCATGAAAGTATTAATATAGTTATAAACCACAATAGTTTATCATTCAATTTTAGCTTTTTAAAAAAGTTAAATTTTATCATATATGCACCTCTGCCAATTTACACTTAGATATTTGTACCTAAGTTAATTATCGTATAATAAAAAATATAATTTAACCTTAATTATAAGAATCAAAAAAATGCTTAATTCTTTATTGTGAATTAAGCATTTTTTATAATATAAAATTTACTCTACTTTATCAAAAGCACTAATAAACATATTTTTTATTTCACTAATTAAAGGATATCTTGGATTTGCTCCTGTGCATAAATCATCAAAAGCAAGCTCAGACATTTCATCTAAAGTTTTGTAGAAGTTCTTTTCTGATACCCCTGTTTCTTTTATGCTAAGTGGAAGATTTAATTTTACTTTTAATTCATGTATAGCTTTAATTAAAAGTTCTACCTTATCATCATCTGTCTTTCCCCCTAAATGTAAGTGGTCTGCAATTCGTGCATATCTCCATTTTGCATTTGGATATTTATATTGAGGGTACGCAGTTTGCTTTAATGGGGCATCCTCTGAATTAAATCTTATTACTTCTTCGATTACTAATGCATTTGCTGTTCCATGGGCAATGTGATGTTCTGCACCAAGCTTATGTGCCATTGAGTGACATACTCCAAGAAAAGCATTTGCAAAAGCCATTCCTGCTGTTGTCGATGCATGAGCCATCTTCTCTCTTGCCTTTACATTTGTTGTTCCTTCTGTATATGCCAGTGGCAAATATTTAAATACTAATCGAATTGCTTCAAGTGCAAGACCATTTGTAAACTCTGATGCAAGTACAGAAGTATAAGCTTCTATAGCATGAATTAAGGCATCTATACCGGAAGCTGCTGTTAAGCCTTTTGGCATATTCATCATAAGCTCAGCATCAACTATTGCCATTCCAGGCGTTAATTCATAGTCTGCAAGAGGATATTTTATTCCTAACTTATCATCGGTAATAACTGCAAATGGTGTTACTTCTGAACCTGTACCAGCTGATGTTGGTATTGATACCATCATAGCTTTGCCCCCTAGCTTAGGAAATGGATACAGTCTCTTTCTTATATCCATAAATCTCATTGCTAAATCTTCAAATTTTTCTTCTGGATGCTCGTATAATACCCACATAATTTTAGCAGCATCCATTGGCGAGCCACCACCAAGAGCTATTATTGTATCAGGTTTAAAACTCATCATTTGCTCTACACCCTTTTTTGCTGTTGTAAGCGTTGGGTCCGGTTCAACATCACTAAATATCATATAGCTTATACCTACCTCATCAAGTACCTTTGTAACATTATCTACATATCCTAATTCCAAAAGAACCTTATCTGTTACAATAAATGCCTTCTTTTTATTCATATCTTTTAATTCTCTTAAAGCAAAGCCTAGGCATCCATATTTAAAATAAACCTTTTGAGGCACCTTAAACCAAAGCATATTTTCTCTCCTCTCAGCAACACTTTTAATGTTTAGTAAATGTTTAGGTCCAACATTTTCTGATACGGAGTTTCCACCCCAAGAACCACAGCCAAGTGTAAAGGATGGCGCTATTTTAAAATTATATAAATCTCCATTTGCACCGTGAGAGGCTGGCATGTTAATGAAAGTTCTAACTGTCTTCATTTCACTGCCGAAACGATCTATTTTAGCTTTCCCATTTATTGCATCTACGTATAAAACAGATGTATGTCCAAGTCCACCTAGTTCCAAAAGTGCTTTTGCTTTTTCAATAGCATCATTAAAATCTACTGCTTTATACATTGCTAAAATTGGTGATAGCTTTTCATGTGCAAAAGGTTCTTCTTCTCCAACCGATTCCACCTCACCTATTAAAACCTTTGTTGTTTCTGGCACCTTTATTCCTGCCATTTCAGCTATTTTATAAGCAGGTTGACCTACTATAGCACCATTAATACTTCCATTAACAAAAATTGCTTTTCTAACTTTATCTTTTTCCTCTGCATTTAATAAATATGCACCTCTAGCTTTAAATTCTTTTCTGACTTCATTATATATAGAATTTAGTGCTATTACTGCTTGCTCTGAAGCACATATAACACCATTATCAAAGGTTTTTGAAACTAAAATTGAATTTACAGCCATCTTTATATGGGCTGTTTCATCTATTATAACTGGAGTATTTCCTGGTCCAACACCCAAGGCTGGCTTTCCAGAAGAATATGCTGCTTTAACCATGGCAGGTCCGCCAGTAGCAAGAGTAATATCTGCCTCTCTCATAAGTGCTTGTGAAAGCTCAACAGAAGGTTCATCTATCCAACCGATTATGCCTTTTGGTGCACCGGCTTTAACTGCTGCTTCTAAAACTATTCTTGCTGCCTCAACTGTGCATTTCTTGGCTCTTGGATGAGGTGATAAAATAATTCCATTTCTAGTTTTTAAAGAAATTAAGCATTTAAATATTGCTGTTGATGTAGGGTTTGTTGTTGGAATAACTGCTGCAACAACACCTATTGGTTCAGCAACCTTTGTCATGCCAAAAGCTTCATCCCTTTCAATAACCCCACATGTTTTTTCATCTTTATACTTATTGTAAATATATTCTGCTGCAAAGTGGTTTTTTATAACCTTATCTTCAACGATTCCCATTCCACTTTCTTCTACTGCCATTTTAGCAAGAGTTATTCTATGATTTGAGACCTCCATTGCTGCTTCTCTAAAAATTTTATCAACTTGTTCTTGTGAGTAGGTTGCAAACTTTCTTTGAGCTTCTCTAACCTCTTCAAGCTTTAACTTTAATTCGTCAATATTGCTTACTTTCATAAATTACACTCTCCTTATTTTAATATATATTGATAAATATTTAACATTAACATGTAGTATTGTTAAATATAAAGCCTAGATTATCTTTGTTTTTTATTAAACACACTATTTATATATGCAATTTTTTAGTTGTATCTATATTATCAATGTTAAAATATTGTTACTTTTTTAACAATTGAGGGTAAAAAAATTTGGTTTTTGCTTAGTTCAGACTAGAAAAATATTACGCACTAACTCTTAAGCTTAAATTGTTAAAAAGTGAAACGCATTATTTTTTAATTGACATTTGACAATGGACAATTGACAATGATTGTGGATTTTCCTACGCTACTCTACGAAAAATCTTTAAACAATTTTATTGCCTAAAGGCAATTAATTTCGGATGGTTTTGTTATGCAAAACCTAAAAATAATAATTTGTAGTTTTTCTGACTACAAGGAAGAAAAACATCCTTAATTGTCAATTCTCAATTGTCAATTGTCAATTAAAACTTCCTGCGTTTCACTTTATAACTATTTTTAAAAGTAACTTAGGTGCGTAATATCATTTTATAAACTTTTTAATTCATTATATTTATCAATAATCATCTTTAGTAAAGGATGATCTTTTTCTATTCCTGTTACTTCTGAAATCGTATTTTCAAGTCCTGTTTCCTTTATGCTATTTTGTATTTTTTGAGCGTTTTCATCTTCTTTATAATCAAATAACAAACCCGCTGCAACTCCATATAATATATGATCATATTTCATATTTAAATCGTAACATAATCTTAAAGGTGTTATTAGTCTATCCTTTGAAGATAATTTTCTCATTGGATCACGTCCAACACGGAATAATTCATCACTAAGGTATGAATTTTCAAACCTTTTTATTAACTTATTAGAATATTCCTTTAAACTGTTTAAATCTAATTTATGCTTCTCGCTTAATGCTAAAACTGCTTCCTCATGGAAACCAACTGCAATTTCTCTAATAAATTCATCTTTAATAGCTTCATGAATAAATTTGTAGCCCTTTAATGAGCCAATATATGCTACTGCTGCATGGGCACCATTTAATAAAAACAGCTTTCTTTCAAGATATGGTTCTAAGTTTTCTACATAATCTGCTCCATCTATACTTCCATTCACTTTTATTCTGTTTTTTTCAACATCCCATTCAAAGAAATCTTCTACTGCAACATCTATTGGAAGTTCTCTAACCATTTTTACATTTGGAACAATTCTATCTACTGCACTATTTGGGAAGCCAACATATTTTTCCAAATCAACTTTAAATTCGTCATCTGCTTCTTCAAGTATAGCTTCCTTTAACATATTCGTAGCAAATAAGGCATTTTCACAAGCTATTATATCTAATAATTTATCATTCCCACTTTTAAATCTTTCTGCCAATAACTTGTACAAAAGTTTACCTGTACTTTTTAAATTATTAGCACCTATAGAAGTTGTAATTAAATCAGCTTCAGAAATAGCAATTTCTAATTCGCCTAAATCATTTAAATTTATAGCTTTTACCCCATTAACTTGTTCTTCGCTTTTAGTATCGCTTAAAGTTATAACCTTATACCTTTTATATTCATTTATATTTGTTACTAAAAAATCTGAAATATCAACAAAAGTAATATCGTAGCCTGATTTTGATAGCAAATATCCAATGAACCCTCTGCCTATATTTCCAGCTCCAAAATGCACTGCCTTCATATTACATCTCTCCTTCATTTATTATTTCAATTATTTCTTCCTTTGTCTTTGCATATCTCATTTTTTCTACATTTTCTTCATATTGAACCGTCAAGGCTATTTTCGAAAGTATTTCCATATGTTCTTCACCCTTACCTGCTATTCCGATGACTACATATGCAACATTTCCTGAGCCAAAATCAACTCCATCTGGGTATTGGGCAATTACTATACCAGATTCTAATATTTGCTTTTTATATTCATTCATTCCATGTGGAATAGCTACTCCATTACCCATATAAGTAGTAACTTCTTCTTCTCTTTTTTTCATGCCCTCTATATAATTTTCATTTACATATCCATTTGAAACTAAAAGCTTTCCTACTCTTTCTATTGCTGCATCCTTTGATTCTGAAGCTACTTTTAATTGTATATTTTCTATCGCTAAAACTTGCTTGCTCATTTTACTCCACCTCGTCATTTACTATATTTACCAAATGTTTTCTAATTCCTACTAAACTACCTGTTTTTAAATCTTCTATAAACCTTTCATTTTCGTTTAAAGCGACACTAATTTTGCCTAAAATCTTAAGAATATAATTGCTTTCCTTTTTTCTAGCAACCATCACAATAAACGTATTTACATCTTCTTTTGAGAAACCGATACCTGAAGTAGTGATTGGCTTTTTAAGCCTATATACTCCTACAAAAGGAATTTCTAAATTATCTATTCTAGTATGAAGAAGTGCAACATTTGCTCCTTGTACAATCACATTTCCATCTTCTTCTCTTTTAATAATAGCCCTTTTTAATGTGTTAGTTTCTTCTATTAACCCTAAATCTTTAATATCTTCTACAATAAAACCAACTAAATCTTCAACCTTGTCTGCTTTTGCACTTTTAAGTAGCAAATTTTTTATAATTTCATTAGCTGTGTCGTATTCAAGCTGTGATACTGTTTCAACATCTTTATTCCACGATTCATTAATATTTAAACCATTATTATTAACCTTTAAATTCATAATAAATTCGTTGATATTTTCTATATCGTTTTTTGTAATAAAAGGTGACACAACTATCATTTTATGCTCATAAATATTTAGCTTAATTGGTACTGTAGATAAAATCAAATCATATTCATTATTAAATAAGCTCTTATCTATATCATGTAAAGCTTCAATAGCTACATTGCCAATGTCAGGAAACATAAACTTAACCTTATTGCTAAGTATTCTAGCTGAACCAATACCAGAAGGGCATACAATAAGCACGTTTAATTTTTTTAATGCTCTTTGTTTTCTTTGGATGGACACATCTATATGAAGTGCAATATATCCAACCTCTTCTTCTGGAAGTTTAAGATTATATCTTGAAAACACTAATTTGGAGACATTGTTTATTACGTTAAAAAGTTCTGTATAATGCTCCTTTATTTCATCAATAAGTGGATTAACAACCTTTAATCCTAAATTTAGCATATTAAAAGTTTGTCTAATATGCTGGGATAAATCCTTTATTAATTCCCTATCTTCCTCTAAATTTTCATTGATATTTTTCGATATCTCTCCAATAATTTCTTTTGCAACACTTTCATAGTCTATATCTTCATAGGTCTTAAACAAAAACTTATAATTCGTTAAATTAAACCATATATAAATCAATTCATCATTTGCTAAGCTTATATTATTTTCTTTTAAAACTGTATCTAATTTTGTGATTTTTTTGTACTCTTCAAGTGCCCATATATCTCTTTTTATTTTATCTGGTAACTCTAAACGCTCATTATATTCTGATTTTTTTATAGCAATTAAAATTTGAATAAATGTTGTAAAATATTTCATATCATTTATATCAAATTCCGATAAATCCGTATTTTTTAAAATTTGTCTGCTAAGATTAGTAAGCTTCTCTCCAAAAATCATATTAAATAGAAGTTCTGTTGCTTGATCTATTTTTTCTTCATATAGAAATGCTAATAACTCATCATAAGATTTATATTTAAATATCAAATCTACTATTGCATTTCTTTTATTCCATTCCGAACCTTGAATGCTTATACCTATATTCCTGCTTCTAATCAAACATAAATTTTTTGTTATTGCCCATTTTGCAATATCATCTAAGTCGAGACTTATACTGCCAAGAACAACATTAAATTTGTTACTATAATAAGAAGCTTTCATAGGCTCACTATTCATTAATAATTGACAAGACATTATTATCTGCCTTTGCTCTCTGTTAAGTAACCATTGTAGAGGGATAGAGCTAAGTTCTTCCCTTAGCTCCTCTATTCCGTCCTTCTTGCCAGAAATTCTTAATATCATATTTTCATCAGTATATATACTTAAGCTGTATTTTTTTAAGAATTTATTTATGGCATTAATCTCTCTGTAGACAGTCCTCTCCCCTACATCAAGTTGTTTATATAATTCGTCCAACTTAACTAAGCCATCATTCAATATTTTATTTAAAGTAAATTGTTGCCTAGTTGTTAAATTGTCCATTAAACTCACCTTATTTTAATTCATTTATAAATTGATCATATTTAGCTCTATCTAAGAAGTTTGAAATCGTTATGATGTTTACCTTGCTGCTTGCTGATTTTTTAGCTCTTTCAACTAAATTTTCTTGTGTAAACACTACATCTGCATCCCCTGGAATGCTGTCAACTGATGAATGTTTTACTGCTATTCCTTCAATGCCTGCATCTTTTAGTGCTTTTCTTAATATAGATTCTCCCATTGCAGAAGATCCCATCCCTGCATCACATGCAAACACGATTAATTTTACATCTGATTTAGAAACTGTAACGCTTGATGAAGCTACTGTAGTTTGTCCTTTACTGCTAGCTTTCATATCTTTCATTTTTTGTGTTGCAGTATCTAAGTCTTCTTCTTCACTCTTATCAGCTTTAATTATAATTGAAGAAACTAAGAAGGATACTATTGTTCCCACTGCTACACCTGCTAATACTGGAAGTTGTCCACCTTTTGGTGCCATAGCAAGTACTGCTATAATACTTCCTGGTGATGGTGTTGCAACTAAACCTGCATGTAATAATACGAAAGTTAAATCTGCACTCATTCCACCTGCAATTACTGCTAAAACTAATAGTGGTTTCATTAGTACATATGGGAAGTATATTTCATGAATACCTCCGAAGAATTGAATGATTATAGCTCCTGGTGCTGATTGTTTTGCTGAACCTTTGCTGTAGAACATGTAAGCTAAAAGTACTCCAAGTCCTGGACCTGGGTCTGGTTCAAGTAAAAAGAATATTGATTTACCAGCAGTGTGTACCTGTTGTATTCCAAGTGGCGAAAATACACCGTGGTTAATTGCATTGTTTAAAAATAATATTTTAGCAGGTTCAACAAGTATTGCAATTAGTGGAAGCATTCCTGCATTTGTTATTGCCTGAGCCGCACTTCCAAGTCCTGTAGATATTCCTGATACAACTGGTCCAATAACTAAAAAAGATAATAGCGATAAACCTCCACCTAAAATACCAGCTGAAAAGTTGTTAACAAGCATTTCGAAACCTGTTGGAATTTTTCCTTCTACAAGTCCATCAAATTTTTTGATTACAAAACCACCAACTGGTCCCATAATCATTGCTCCTAGAAACATTGGTATACTTGATCCTATAACAACACCTGCTGTTGCAATTGCACCAACTACACCGCCCCTATGGCCATTTACCATCTTACCACCTGTGTATCCGATTAACAATGGTAATAAATACGTTATCATTGGGCTTACAAGTGCTGCTAGCTTTGCATTTGGAATCCATCCGGTTGGTATGAATAAAGCTGTAATAAGTCCCCAAGCTATGAATGCACCTATGTTTGGTATAACCATACCACTTAAGAATGCACCAAACTTTTGAATTTTTTCCTTCGCTGAGGAATTTGTTTTTGTTAATTCTGCCATTTGTGTTTTCCCCCTAAATTTTATTTGGTGTTTATGATATTATAATACTTTCCTTTGAACTCGTTTTCAATTCAATCAACTTCAATTCAAATACCGATTTTAAATGACAAAATTAAAATAGATTTAATTTTTTCCTTGTAAT
>JAJXWJ010000020.1 GCA_021781655.1 Bacillota bacterium
TCTACAAGGGCATTTACTTTATCCTCTAAAGTTCCGTCCTTAAACATCACTTTCTTACGATACCCTGTAGCAGGTCCCTTATTAGTAACTTTACCTGCCTTTTCAGACTTTGGCATCTTTCCGATTATATTTGCAGCTATTACCACACGCTGAATCTCATTAGTTCCTTCATATATTGTGCATATCTTTGCATCCCTATAAGCACGCTCAACTTCCATACCTTTTAAGTACCCGCTTCCTCCAAATATTTGAAGTGCATCGTTTACAATTTCAAGACAAGCATCAGAAGCATATTGTTTAGCCATAGCAGCTTCCATATTGTAATTTTCATGATTCTCTTTTAGTTCTGCAGCACTGTAAACAAGTAACCTGGCTGCTCTAAGCTTTGTCGCCATATCGGCAAGCTTAAATGCTATTATCTGCTGCTGACAAATAGGTTTACCAAATTGTACCCTTTCCTTTGAATATTCCAAGGCATTTTCATAAGCTCCCTGTGCTATACCCAGTGCCTGAGCCGCAATACCGATACGTCCACCGTCTAAGGTAGCCATAGCAATCTTAAAGCCTTCTCCTTCTTTACCTAGAAGATTTTCCTTTGGAACCTTTACGTTATTAAATATTAGCTCACAAGTAGCTGAAGAACGAATTCCCATTTTGTCATAATGCTCACCAAAGGTGAAGCCTTCCCAGCCTTTTTCTACTATAAATGCACTTATACCACGTGTACCTATTTCAGGTGTAGTAACAGCAAAAACAACATAAGTATCGGCTTCGCCACCATTAGTTATAAATATCTTTTCACCATTTAAAATATAATAGTCACCATCTAAAACCGCTGTAGTTTCAGTGCCACCAGCATCACTTCCAGCATTTTCTTCTGTAAGACCAAATGCACCAAGTTTTTCTCCCTTTGCAAGGGGAATTAAGTATTTTTGTTTCTGCTCTTCTGTTCCAAAAGCAGCAATTGGATATGTTCCTAAAGATGTATGAGCAGAAAGAATAACTCCAGTTCCACCATCTACTCTAGATAATTCCTCTACAGCAATAGCATAACTAATGACGTCTAAGCCAGCACCACCATATTTCTTCGCATATGGAATACCCATCATACCAAGTTCAGATAACTTTTTAACAGCTTCTGTAGGAAACTCACTTTCCTTATCTAACATCAATGCTATTGGCTTTACCTCTTCTTCAGCAAATTTTCGTACCTTTTCTCTTAAATTTTCATGTTCTTCAGTAGTTTTAAAAAACATATATCTCCCTCCTTATCATGTAAGTATTATTATTGTTTAACAATAACTTTATTATCTATTAATAATAATTCTACATCAATTCAAAAGTTCCTGCAAGAAAATTTAGTAAACAATAATTTTTTTTTAATAATAATCGATGATGTGTTTATGACTAAGCCACAATGAAAAAAACTATACCCTGCTCAGTAGACAATATGCTTTGTATACTGAGCAGGGTATAGTTTTCTAAGATTTTTTAATCAAACAATCTTTCCTATAAAAAGCTATCCCATATTTAATTATATGTTCATACCCATCATCTATAATCCTTTGGAAATTATCTACTTCCACTGGTAGCGGTTTAAAACTCATTTTCTCACATTCTTTTGAAACCATTTTTTAGAAATCAAGTTCTTCAAACCTATTAACAAGTTTACCGTTAACTTCAACCTTTTCTCTAAACATTTCAAGCGGTCTAACCCATATGCCCATCTCCCCATATAGAGCCTTATAAACCACCAAATCTTCAAGAGTTTCCGAATGTTTTGCTAAATATAAAACCAAATAATCCTTGCCTTTAAAATGCCTATATTTTTTACCTGTTATAATTTCTCTATTATTAGAATTATCATTTTCAAATAGTACAGCTTTCAAGTGCCCATAGCCTTGTTTTGTCATATCATTAAAAGGTATAAATTTAACCGATGCACTGTTAATACAAAATCTATTCCCACCTTTATCTTCAGGTCCATCATCAAAAACATGACCTAAGTGTGTGTTTCCATTTTTACTTTTCACTTCGGTTCTAATCATGTTATAGCTATTATCCTCATTATATTTAACAACTTCTTCTAAAATTGGCTTCGTAAAACTTGGCCATCCGCATCCAGAATCAAATTTATCTAAGGATGAAAATAGTGGCTCCCCAGTTAATATGTCTACATATATACCTATAGCCTTGTTATCCCAATATTCATTTGAAAAAGCTCTCTCCGTTCCACTTTCCACTGCAACTTTATACTGTTCATCTGTTAATTTTTCCTTTAACTCAGAATCACTTGGTCTCTTATAAATTTTTGAACTAATTATATTTTTAATATCCATATATTATCTTTAGCGAGCGTAATCAAATTATGTGTGAAACGCTCATTCCTTTCATTTTTTTGTTAAACCATGTTATTTCTTTTATTTTATTTCATCTTTTAATCTATTTATAACATTAACCTCTAAGCCAGTTGCTTTAGCAACGGTTTCCACATCAATTCCTATTTGGAGTAAATTTTTCGCTATATTTACACTACTTTCTTTTATTCCTTCTTTTATTCCTTCTTTTATTCCTTCTTCTCTTGCAGTCTTTTCCCTTGTAAGCTGATCCATGATTTCTGCCTGCCTAGCTTCATATGCCATTCTAGCCACTTTATTTTTACTTACCTTTTGTAAAATTTCATATGCTGATTTTATACTATCATTCTTTTTTGCAAGCAATTTCATCCCCTCCTTTGAATCTGCATTAATAAATTGTAACCACTCTAATATTGGATCATTCATTTCTTTTTCTTCTGTTAACTTTCTTAGTTTTGGAAGCTCTAAGAAATGAATTTCTAATACATCCGTTAGTTTATAACTACTATCATCCTCAGTAATATGATATTTTGTATGCACCATATCTATAGGAATACATTCAAAATCTACTATATTTATAGTTATACATTTCTTTAATCTATCATATGTATCACCCTTGTCTATTTGAGCCGTATACATTTTTGCCCAATAAAATAAAGTTCTCTCTGTCATAAATTTTGTCTGCAATATTTGAATTTCTATATCTATCTTCTTTCCATCATTTGTTTCAACAAGAACATCTAATATACCTTTTCTATCTTCTTTAAACTCTCTTAATAATTCTGTATTTTTTAGCTTAATATTTTGAAACTCTTCTTTAGGAACCTTCAATGCTGCACTTAAAAATGCTGCAAGTATATCTTTATTTTTCTCATCACCAAAAATCAGCTTAAAAGCAAAGTCAACTTTAGGTGACATTATAAAATCTTCTTCAATATTTTTATTACTCATATTATACCTCCATTTTAACATTTGATTATATTTTTTCAAACTAATTTATCAGCTCATTGCCTTTATATTATACCCATAAATTTAATTTTCAAACATATGTTCGCATATTGTTTATATAAAATAAAAATGTATCCTATAAAGTAAAAACTAAATTTTCTACTTTATAGGATACATTTTAAATATGAAATTGCTATTTATTGTTATAAAACTTTGGTATATTATTTTTATATATATTTAATCACCTAACATTATCTCGGTTTTTGATTCATCAGTTTAACTAGCCAACCTTTATATAGCCACTTACTTAGCTTACCAGGCATATTGTCTATAGCTTCATTTATAGCATCTTCTTCATCCGGTAGTTCAAGGCCTTCGAATCCATCGCTAGCTTGTTTATCATATGAAAAGCTCAAGGCTTAACTCCCATATCCCCAATCAATTTTGGCAGAATAATCATTTTAATTTCCGTCAATGCCATCCTTTGCAGCTGTTTTTAAAGCTGAATTTATATCACCATTTGAAACAGCATATCTCTTCTTATAAGTAATTCCCGTACTATTATCTCCATCAAATTTTTTCATGCTCCTAGTCCTTTCTATATTTAATTCCTTTTTTAATAAAATATCCATAGTCTTCATAACTGGGAAAAGTTAATGCAAAAGCACTTTTTATAAGCTTATCTATTGGATAAATAACACGTCGAATATTAAAGTAAACTTCATCATTTTTTATTTCCATAACTCCATAGGATGCACTGGGATTGCCGTCATAGGGACTGCCAACACTTCCTGGGTTAAACAATATTTTTTTCCCCACCTTTTTTAAAAATGGAATATGAGAATGACCACATAAAATTATATCTTCCTCTAAGTCTTCAAATACTTCCTCTAAATTCATGGATGGGCTTAAAACTTCAACAATACTTCTTGGAGAACCGTGGACACATAGCATGTTTATTTTTCCAATGTTCACGGACTGTTTTTCAGGACAATTTAATATAAAATCTATACTATTTGAAGTAATTCTTTCTAAACAAAAATTTCTATACAGCTCTATTTCCCCTAAATCTCTGCAGCTACTTTCATTTTCTGTTCTCGTATCGGATAACCATAAGTCTGTATTCCCCTTTAGCCAACATATTGGTTTAAGTTTTTTTAGGCTTTCATATACTTCCATAGGATTAGGTCCTTTCATTACCAAATCTCCTAAAAAAACCACTCCATCTATATCGTTTTTTTCAATGTCTAACACTACTTTTTCTAGTGCTTCATTATTGCCATGTATATCCGATAGAATCGCTAGTCTCATCTTTTGTCTTCTCCTTTTGTCTATTTGTTAGGAATTGCAGCGCTACAAGCAAAGCAATTGTTATTATAGTTGTCGCAACAGCCATGGCCATTCCAGATGCTTCACTACCTTGTTCAAATTGAGAGTAAATATAGGACGCAGAATTTTGAACAGAAGGTGGCAAAATCATTAGGGATGCAACAAGTTCTCTAATAGACACGATAAATGTCATTATAAAACCTGCTAACATTGCTTTTGAGTTTAGTGGCAATATTACCTTTCTTAGCAAATAGAAAAAGTTACTGCCAGAAACTATACCTGCTTCCTCAAGAGATTTATTTATTTGACCGTAAGAGCTTGATACATATTGCACGGTATAGGGTAAAAATAAAATAACGTAAGTAATAATAACCATTCCATAAGTGTTATAAATTGATAAAGGCATATATGGACTATTATAAAAAAGTATTAATCCAATAACTATAACAATTCCAGGAACAGTGTTTGGTAGCAAACTAAATATATCCATCAGTTTATATAATATACCTTTCTTTTTTCGACCGATTAAAAGTCCATAAAAAGTCCCCAAAATGACAGTAATTATACTTGCTAATATAGAAATAGCAAAGGTTGTCATAAGTGCACTAAAGGCATCGGAATCTGCTGAAAACAAAGCTTTATAATAATCTAATGTGAAATTATTTAAGGATATTCCTACACCCTCTATTTTTATTATGGAAGTAACCACCGCTGAAAAAAGCGGTATTCCTATAGAAAGGAGGAAAATAGTAGTTAAAAATAATAGGGTTATAATTTTTTGTGGTGTACTTAATTTATATACATTAATCTTTTTATCTTTTCCACCTACAAGGGAATATGAATAATTAGAATTAATTAGATTTTGAAAATACCAAAGTACAAGACAGCTCACAACAAGCATTAGTGATAAATTTGATGCCTTTCCAAAATCGATAGGCCAATTTGAAACGTATTTATAAATTTCACTAGTTAACACATAGTAGCCTATTTTTCTTCCAAAGGTAATGGGAACTCCAAATTCTGCTGCTGTTCTTAAAAATACTAAAAGTGCACCTACTGCATAGCTTGAAAAAATCAATGGAAATATCACCTTCCTTATAGTATAAAAAAAGTTTCCACCATGAACAAAAGCTGCTTCTTCTAAACTTGAACTAATTTTCAAAAGACAATTTTTTATGCTGAGATACATTATAGGAAAAACATGTAGACTCATGATAATTACCAGTCCACCAAAAGTAAAAAAATATGGTGTTATAAAAGAAAAGCAAGGAAGAAGGCTTTGAAGATAGCCATTCTTCTGCATAAACAAAGTCCATGCCATTGCTTCTATATATGGGGGTATCATAAAAGAGATTAAAATAAGCATTTCAATAACACCTTTAAAGCTTATATTGGTTTTTGCCACTATAAATGCTAACGGAAGTGCTAGAAAACTTGAAACTATTACTACACAAAATCCAAGCTTTATAGTATTAAAAAATACAGAAGCTGTCTCCCCGCTTAAAACAAAACTTAAATCAAATGAACCACTATTATATAAATTATATGTACATATCAATAATAAAGGTATAACAATTAGAAATAACAACAATACTAAAGCAATTACTGTAATTATATTTCTTTTATTTATACTACGAATAAAACCCAATTTTAACACCAACCTATTTAAACATGTTGTCAAATTTAGTACTTATATCTTTTCCATTAGTTGCCATCCAATTCCAATCTACCTTTAAAGCTTTAATATCATTACCATTAACCTTACCTTCTACCTTTATATCTTTTCTACCAGGAAGCAAATAAGCATCAGCAACCATTTTCTGTGCATCATCGGAAAGCAAGTAGTCAATAAACTTTTCTGCATTTTCTTCGTCTTTTGCACCTTTAAGTATCAATGCTGGTCTAGGACTAATTACAGTACCACTAGATGGATAAACCAAATCTACAGGCTCTCCTTTTGCCTTTGCAGCATAGGTTAAGTAGTCAACTCCAGCTAAAACAATGCTTTTCTCTCCAGTAATTACAGGATTTAAAGCCTCATTATTAGCTCCAACCATTTGAGCACCATTAGCTTTTACATCTTTGAAATAATCCCATCCTTTTTCCCCATTAACATTTACATAGCCACTTACAAAATCTAGACATGATCCTGATTGACTTGGGTCAGATACGTTGATTTGATTTTTATATTGTGGTGCAGTTAAATCCGACCAATCCTTCGGTGGATTTTTAACAGACTTTGTATTGTATATTATGGCAAGAGCCGATCCACTGTAGGAAAAATAATTGTTGTCTTTATCCTTCCAACCACTAAATAGCTTATCAGCATTTTGTGCATTAGCATAAGCTTCAGTCATACCATCCTTTTTAAGTCCAATTGCAGAGGAAAGTGATGCTAAAATAGCTACATCCGCTTGTGGTTTTGCTTTCTCCGCCTTAATTCTACTAAGTATTTTACCAGTAGTACTGCTAAATACTTTTACCTTTATACCAGTTTTTTTCTCAAAGCCATTAGTTATGTTTTTAATTAAATTGTCTGGTCCAGCACTATAAACAACAAGTACCTTTGAATTGCTGCTATCTTTACTTGCAGCAGTTCCATTACTACACCCTGCTAAAATTCCTCCAACAATACAAACTGACATTAATGAACAAATAATTCTCTTGTTTAATTTAAGCATTTAAGCTACCTCCTAAAATATGAATATCTGAATTTTTTATATATAATTTTATTTTTTCACCTATCACTTTTCTTTCATTTGCATAAACCTTCCAAAAACCTCTCTCAGAAACTTTAACAGTCAACTCATAAAAGCTTCCCATATAACAAACGTTTTCTATACTTCCTTCGTACTCAATACTATTATCCTGTTTTGTGAAACTTATTTTTTCTGGTCTTATAATGCCACTATTAATTTCATTAGATTTTCCAACAAATTGCGCCACAAATTTGTTATTTGGTCCATTATATACCTTCTCTGGAGAGTCATTTTGAAGAACTGTTCCATTATTTATTACTATCACCTTGTCTGACATGGACATTGCTTCTACTTGATCATGAGTTACATACACTACAGTTATTCCTATATTTTTCACAAGATTAACTAATTCATATCGCATCTCATCTCTTAAGTTAGCATCCAAAGCACTTAATGGTTCATCGAACAAAATGATTTTCGGATTATTTATAATCGCTCTAGCAAATGCAACCCTTTGCTGTTGTCCACCTGAAAGCTGATTGGGAAACCTATTTGGGAAGCCATCAAGCTTTACAGTTTTTAATGCTGAATTTACCCTTTCATTTATATTGCCTTTTTTCCCAGTTGCTTTTAGTGGAAATGCAACATTTTCAAAAACAGTTAAATGAGGCCACAGAGCAAAATCTTGAAAAACCATTCCAAGCTCTCTCTTATTCGTTGGGATATTTAATTTCTTTTCCTTAGAGTATATAACCTTATCTCCAAAATGTATTTCTCCATCATCTGGAGTTTCAAGACCAGCTATTATTCTAAGCAAAGTTGTTTTTCCACAACCCGAAGGTCCAAGTAAAGTTGTAAAGTCTTTATCTTTAAAGGTTATGCTTATATGATCTAAAACTTTTAAATTTCCATAAAGCTTTTTTATGTCATTCATAACTACATCCATTGTTTTATCACCTCATATTTTACATTTTACATGTATCTGTTTACCTAAATGTTTAATTTATGTAAAGATAGCATTAAATAAAATCTTATAATCTATTAATTTATATAGATTTTCTCTATAATGAGTTTATATAAATTTATACTGGAGGATCAATATGAATCTTATTAAACTTGAAATCTTAGTTCTTATTTCAAAATTCAACAAAGTAACCGTTGTAGCTGAAAAACTTGGAATAAAGCAACCTACTGTCACTTTTCATATGAAAAGTCTTGAAAAATCTCTTGGCATATCTCTTTTTGAAATCCATGGTGGCTATACCGTTTTAACTGAACCTGGTGAGGTTCTACTCCATTACGCAAGTAAGATTTTGAAACTAAATGATGAGGCAGAAAGGGCCATTGGAGAGTTTAATTCCCTTCAAAGAGGAACCTTTAAAATTGGAGCAAGCTATGTGCCTTCTTCATATTTAATGCCAACTGTTTTGAAAACTATGAAAATAGAATGTCCAAAGCTTAACATATCAGTAACTTCATGCCCTTCTAAAAGCATAATTCAAATGATTTTAAATCATGAATTAGATGCAGGCATAATTTGTACTACCGGTTCTCAAAATCCAAATATTACATACAAAAAAATATATCAGGATGAACTTGTTTTGGTATTTTCAGAAAAAAATCCTTTAGCAAAATCCGAAAGCTTAAAAGTTGACGATTTGTTAAATAAAACCTTTGTTCATCATAGTACGATATCATCCACTAGGCAATTAGTAGACAAGTGGTTAATAAATAACAGTTTAGCCTTTGATTCTATTGTTGAGCTTGATTCCATTGATTCTATTAAGCATACTTTAGTATCCACAGATTGGCTTTCAATTTTATCAAAAAAAGCTGTTGATGAAGAAATTAAAAGAGGAGAACTAGTTTATAGAGAGCTTCCTGGCGATAAGCTAGAAAGGGATATATATTTAATTCGGAATAAAGATAGATGGCTTTCCCCCATTATGAGGAAGTTTTTTGATGCTTTTTAGAAGCAGCAATAAAAAACCTCCATAGCTTGAAACGTTTCTTCTATGGAGGTTTTTCTATTGTCAAAATATAAACTGAGTAATTGTTCATTGTTATCAAACTTACTTACTTAGTCCAACGCTTTTTCCGATATATTTATCATCTTGTATTGCCTTTAGTAAAAAGCTAGCTACATCCGCACGGGAAATACTCATACCTCTATCAGGAACACCCTCTTCAGCTTCTCTATATTCACCTTTAAACTCTCCATCTGTTAAGGACATCGGTCTAGCTATTGTAAAATCCACTCCACTTTTTTGTAAGTACTCAAAAGCACCCTTATGGTCTTTTAATGTATTTTTTAGCACGTAACTTATAATTTTTCCAATTACTCCTTTCAATTCACCATGTATCCCTGCAGACGCAATTTGAGATATTCGGTTCACTCCTGTTTCCTTCATAGCATCCACAATATTTTTTGTTATATCTGTAATAATTGTCGATACTTTTGTTCCTGGTCCTCCTATACAACTAATTACAGCATCTTGACCATTCATAGCTTTTTTTACATCTTCATATTGGGTTGCTTGTCCAACTACTATATGCAATTTCTCAGACTTTATTTTTATAGCTTCAGCATTCCTCACAAAAGCTGTCACTTCTATTCCATTACTAAGTGCCTGTTCAATTACTTTTTGACCTGTCTTCCCATTAGCTCCAAAAACTATAATCTTCATTTTAATCTCTCCTCGTCATATTGATTTTATTTTTTTCTGCATAGTACAAAAATGTCTTTTCCATAAATGGCTGAGCTTTCTTTTGAATTTGCTTAAATTGTTCTGGCCACTTATCTGCACTATAATAAAATTCAATCATCTTATTTAACAGCTCCAAGTTACCACCACTAATTTTATCCATTTGTTTCCACCATGTTTCTGCAAGCTTCTGTGCTTCTGTACTCTCTGGTTGTACTCCATTTTCTTCAAGAAAAATAGCTTCATCAAATATTTCCTTCCACCAGCCTGGCGAAATGGTTTTTGCTACATCTTTTTGCTCAAGCATATGGTCTATCAATTTATTATCTAAATATTTTACTATCCAGTAATATTCATTGTTTTGCTGAATTAGATTAATCATATTTGAATATTTAAACCAATCAACTTCTTTTTTATTCTCAATTTCAGCTTTTAACACCTCTATCGATTCTGATACCTTCTGTAATTTATCAATTTCCTTTATTACTATTTCAGATTGCTTATTTAATAAATTTACTACATCATTTATATCATTAACTGGGATAATATTATTTTTTATATCTTCTAAGGAGAAGCCTAAGCCTTTTAAAGATATTATCTGATGAAGCGTTGTTATATCTTTAGTTCTATAAATTCTTCTACCACTTTCGGTAATTTCAGAAGGCTTCATTAACCCAATTTGATCATAATATTGTAGCGTTCGTACAGAAATATTAAAAAGTTTAGCTAATTCACCAATTGTTAATTTTTCTTTATCCATAGCCTTATTCACCCTCTTTTTAATAATTATAAAACATAACGTAACGTCATAATCAATACTTTTTTACTTTATTCAGAAATTTTCAACTCTTATAATGGTCCTCTTTGAAATGTTAATATACCCACAAAATAAAACTCCTAAAAATTATTTATATAAATTAAAAAAGCTTCTTATCAAATGACAAGAAGACATCACTGTGAAATATACTTATTTCCTTAGTACTCCATTTAAAAAAATCCACGAATCATAGTTCTGCTTTATACCTGGCATAAGTAAAATATCATACAGAGGAATTCTTTCTATTAATTCATCAAACCATTCTGCAAATGATTTTCTGGCTTCTTTACACATAAAATTATTAGTAACTAGTCTAAATTCATCTGGAATTCAATCTCGTGCTTTATTTGAAATAATAAATTGATTTATTAGTTCTCTGTTTTGGGTTTATATTTCCTTTATTTCTATAATATTATCACTATCTATCACTTTAAATCTATTCAAATTGTAAAGTACAAAATGTCAGCCGTAATTATTTTCCCATTAAATTCATCTTTTCTAGAAGATACAATTTCCCCACCCATGTGTTTGTAAAATTGTAATGCTGGATTTCCTTGCAGGCAATTTATAATAACAGACGTATATCCCCGCTGACTCAGCTTCATGGTTGCTGCATCAAATAGTTTTTTTCCTAACCCCATGTGCTGAAATCCCTTCAATATGTATAAAGCATTAATTTCTCCTGAAGCTAAAAATGCTTCATCTCTCGATTTTCCGTAATTACAAAAGCCGATAATTGTATTATCAAAGGTGGCTACAATGAAATTATCCTCTTTTTCTATTTCAGCACTTTTATCCTTTGCTCGATCTAATAATTCATCTATCCTTTTATCGATTACCTCATCTGGTAATACACCAGTATAGGTAGTTTTCCACGTATACACATTTACAATGCTAATTCCTAAGGCATCTTCTGGGGTAGCCTTTCGAATGTTGAACATTAAAACACCTCTTTCTACAAACATTTAACTATAGCATTAGTTATAAAATCATTATTTCTTAAAATTAGCTCATTGAATTATTTTTTACTTTCAGCCATTATGTTTCTTACATGACTCCCTTACCCACAGAATTTTTAATTATTGCTCACTATTTAACAGAAGAAATCTATTTTTTCTTGTTGTGAACTTATTCTTAGTTATTATGGATAAACCGTTATCCTTCTTAACAAACTTTAATTTCCTTCATCACTTAACTGCTGTATTTCTGCTATTTCGGTTAATTCATGAAGCTTTTTCTTTAAAAGATTTTTATCAATTAGTTTTAAAGTATATTCAGAAACCAAAGTAGGTGACAAACTCCTAGATAGTGCAAATTCAACCACTTCATCTTCTTTATTTGCACAAAGTATAACACCCACACTTGGGTTTTCATTTTGTTTTTTATGTTCTCTTTCAAGAGCTTCCAAGTAAAAATTCATTTTACCTAAATGTTCAGGTTTAACGATATTCTTCACCAATAAAAGTAAAATCTTTACCTATTTCTAAAATAAATTTTTTCAAATTGCTAATGATAGCTTTTTTAAAATCATATTCAAAAAATCTTTCAGGTAAATTTAAAAATTCTAAAACATAGGTGTCTAAAAAAGTATCCTTTATTACTTTAGGTACAGCCATAGGTTCTAATTTTTCCGTTGATAACATGTATCTTTCAAAATAACTACTATTAGTTGCTGATAAAATTGCAAGATGATTTGACCAACTAATTTGTGTCAACAGTGTTGACACAAATTCATTGCCTTTATAAGTTTCATAAAACTGCTTCATTCTATAAAGTCCACGTCTATTAAACCCTTTAATTTCTGGACAATTCATTGATATAAACTTTGCTAGTTCATCAATATATAAACTTCCCCACTTTTGTTTCTCCATTTGTTCTGATATATATTTACCAACATTCCAGTAAAGTAAAATTAATTCCTCATTAACCTTACGAAGTGCATTTTCTCCTGAAATATATAACTGAATATACACTAAAGCTGCTGTGCTTTTATCTAGCTGTCAATATAAAAGTGCTTCTTTTTTATGATTATAGATTCTATATTATCTATATTAAGAATTGCTTTTGCCATTCCTTACAAAATACCAAGATTTATATAAATTTTTAAAAATCAAAAAGACAATTCTTTATCAGTTTCTTTAAACTCTTTACCGCACAATTTTCTGCAGGAGAATATTTCATAAGTTTAGCATTGAGCTTTGCTATTTCTGCTCTTAATACATCATTTTCATTTTGTAATAGTTTATATTTTTCTAAAAGCTCACTGTAATCCATCTGTTTTATCCTCCTGCTTGTAGATCATATTTATAATACAAAATATATAGCTAAGATTCATCTTGTTAATTTCCACTTAAGTATGCTAGCTAATTCCTTTAATTCTAATGATTTTAAGCTGCATAGATACAAAATAACCTTATTCATTAATTTTACATTAGCTCTTTTTTTACTCGCTATTTCCTTTATATTTTCTTGAATTTCTAAGGTTAAAGTTGATAAATCGATACTTGCTATCTCTTACTTGTTTATGGAGTTACTCAAATCACTCTTTGATTTTATAAAAACATCTGAAATAAAATATCTGGTGCCTCTTCCCTGTCCTTCTGCAATAATCAACTTTTTTTCTTATAGGCAAGTGAATTTAATGCAACTACCTTAATAATTTAATCTACTTCCAATTCATATCCATATTTGTACCTAAAGGATCTTATTCATTAAATCTTATCAAATACATCAATATCAACAACATCCCAATAACCTTTTCTATTAGAACCTATTCTTTTTATTATTCCTTTTTCTTTTAATCTCTTTATGTTATATTTCACCCCATCAATTGTAATATCACCTGCAATTTCAACTATATCTTTTACGGTTATCTTTGGGTTATCTTTAATCAATCTAATAATTAACTCTTCTTTTTCTGTAGTGTTTGGTGTAGTGTTTGGTGTAGTCACACCATTAACATAATTTTTATTCTTTAATATAACTGTAAAAAACTGCTGCTCCGAATAAAACTCTGGTAACTCTTTTTTTTCATATTCCTTTAAAATTTTCTTTAATCCACTGCCTCTACGCTCCATAAACTTCAATCTGTGAAACACATCTGAAATTATAGGATTCCTCCTTAAAGATGGTACATGCAGAATATCAATTTCCTGAATCCTTTTTCCATTAAACATACCACCTGGAGAAGTAATTTCAAGCCTGTCATCGTACATATCTATATGAACTGATTTATTAGAAAATAAATATATTAAAGTACTTGAAACTTGTACAGTGCAATTATTTTCTGGTTTTCTTGAGACTTCTCCTTTACCATTTTGTAAAATCATCACCAACAATGATGCCTCATGGGCTGGCATGGCAGAATGTATAACTCTTACAAAGCCAAGATATAATTCTGAAGGTTTCAAAATAAGAAGTGAACTTCGATCTATCTGCCTAAAACTTAATCTATTTAAAAATGATAGTTTTGATGATGCCCTAAGCACATATTTACATGAATTAGCTCATATTTTCGGAAGTGATAATTCAGTTAATTTCAGCAAAGCATTAACTACAATATTAAGTAAAATAATCTATAATGCTGAAAATATATCTAAATATAAAGAACAATGGAAGGATATAATATAAATTTCCCAATCAAAAACATTCATTTATTAAAACTGGAATGGCCATTACTTAAAGGTGCATACTCTCATAAATAAGTTCATGAAAAGTTAAAAGCATTATTATCAAAATACTGAGTATAATGGTTTTAAGCGAATATTGATATGTTTATGAGGAGTTGACTAATATGAAAATAAGGAAAGTAATTGGGATTAATATTCTTTTAATTTTGCTAATTGGGTTATCTGGCTGCGGCAATAAAACCTCTCAAAATAATGATAATAAACAGCCAATTAGCAATCAAACACAAAATAACAGCACAGTACAAATTGACAACGGGGTGCAAAATAATACTGCTATGTCAAATGTTTCAAAAGGTTCACATCCTTCTCAAAGCAACCCTCCAAAGACACAGAAAGATGTCATTAATAAGCTCAGTTCAGTATTAAATACAAACGTTCCTAAAATGCTGCCAACAGATGTGCCAGTAGATAATGGGGATTATTTGACAGCTACAACTGTTTCAGAGAAGTGGAATTACAAGGTGAATTTCTATCAAAATATTCAGCCGGAAGATATTGACTCTGCGACTGCAGCAAAAGGTAAGTTAGTCGCAACCGTTGAAGGAACTGAATATAAGAATGCAGCTAGTGCAAAAGAAGCTATAAATGGCTATAGCCAAGTAGACACTTCAAAATATCCTGACATGGATGTAGATTTAGGTCATAATATTAAGGCTCTTGCAGATGCAGGAATGGGTCATGGATATTTAACCTGGAATGAAGGTAGATGGTGCATTAGGTTAGATAGCCCAAATGACTCGGCATATAAAAATGAAGAATATCCAGACAGCAAAAAACTAGCAGAAAAAATCGTTGAGTATTTGAATAATTACATGCTTCCTGCACCAGAAAAAATTGGAGTAATAAGTGTTAATAATTGGAACAACTTAAATGGAACCACCATAAAGTGGCAATATAATCAAATGGTGTATACGGTTTGGAGTCAGGATCCAATGACAGCTTTAAAGACCGCCGTTGCAATGAATTTGCTATAAATCAATCTTTAAATTTTTCAAATCAATTAACTCTTTTGTTGCCTCCTTGTTGTCATTAATAACTTTAATAACCGCCATGTCATCTATATATTTCTTATTTCCTTTAATATGTGTTTCTAATATCTGAAGTTTTACAAACTTATTTGGATATGTTAATTTTACTTCTTCCCAATTCATTGAAAACACTATCCTTATATGAACTTCTTATTATATTTTATAATATATTCAATTATATTAATCTCATTTAAATACAAAATAATTCTTACCAGTTAAGAGAGATACCTTAGTAGTATTTTTTATATTATTGACAGAAAAGTTTGCGTCAAAACATATAAAAAGTTAATTAATATTATTTTTCAAAACTATTAAATTCCTATAAACCATGCCAAAAAGATTGAAATCACAGCATTACGTATAAATAAAGGAATACTTTGGTTTATACTATTTATTGCCGACGTATGATTAATTGAAGCTTTGTTTTTCAATACGTTTAATGCAATCATTATTATTCCGCAGCTTATAAACAGCAGTGCCCATCCTAGAGCATTAATGTATAAAATGCTTTTAGTCAGATTTACAGTTTTGTTTACTGTAATCAGCCAGGTGAATACAGCAATCCCAATAGAGAAATTAAAGAACTTTTTTATTAGCTTTATGTATTCATTAGTTAATGTATTTTCAAATATTACCGCCCTGTATAAAACTACTGAACTTAATACAATACCAATAACGGATAAAATGTTTCCTATTATGCATAATATACTTATTAGTGTCTGTCCCATAACTTATCCTCCACTTCTTTTATCTTATTTAAAACATGACTTGTTTTTTCTTGAATATTTTTTTTAGTAATTACTAAACCTGCCTGTGCCACTATTTTTTTCTTTGCAGTATTAATTTCATTTCCTTTATTTAGTTTTTTAAATTGGATATTTGAAATTCTTGCTCCTACATCTAATTTTGTTACAACACTAGCTATATTGCTCTGAGATTTATACATATCTCTGCCTAAATACAAAGTGCAGGCCATAATTAAAATAATCGAAAAGAATAAAACATTATTTATCACTTTACTTTTTATTACAACTGTATCCAAATTATTTAAAATAAACTTTTTATACTTTTCTTTTTGAAACATAATTTCTTCACTAACAATTTCATCAATTTTATCTTTACTTAATGGTGTATTGCAGATTAAACAAACATTGCTTACAAATGAATTTTTATTAGCACATTTTTCACATTCCCACATAATATCAATTCCTTTAATTTAATTCATCACTTAAACTTATTGCATACTTATTAATATCATCTCGTAGTTCAATTTCTTCTGTATATTCATCTTCATCATTAACTTCACTGTTTGTTTCATAATCCAGATTAAACCTACTAATTTCATCTTTCAAATACTCAAAATGTATATCATCTCTTACAATGTAGGAAGATGTATCGCAATTTATCGACTTTAAATAATTATAATTACTTAACGAAATTGATACTGGTTTCCATACAATAACAGGTATTTTGCTTTCTCTATTAAAAATACGCCCTTTTAATATAATCATAGGATCTTTAAGTTTTTCAAATTCAACTGCATATGCCCTTGTAAAGCGGAGCGTAGATGTCTTAACATCTACTATTTCTTTTATATTTTTATCTAAAATACCAATATCCGGCTGCTTGTACTGATCCAGTCTTTCTGTAATATCATTTTTAACTTTTTCATCAACCTCTATTGTTCTCTGAGGAACTGCTGAATCTGCTTTAAAGACAGTTCCTTTAAAAAGCTTGTCCTCCCTCTGCTCAAGTTCTCTCCTTAATATTGAACCAGTTACAGCATCAAATTGAATTTCCTTTACGACTTCATAAATAACATGATTAATTTTTTCGTTTAAAGATATTCGTCCAAGTTCTGTAACCTTTCCTTCTTTAATATGTTTATAAGCATTTTCTTCAAGAGCAATCATTTTTGCTATAAGTTTTTTATCTAGTGACGTAACCTGATTTATTGCTTCTGTTGTATGAAGTCCTGCATCATAAAGCTTCAAAATTAGTAACTCTAGTGACTCAAACTCTGCCCTTGTATACTCTAATGCTTCAACATTTGCTACGGAGATGGGGCAATAAAACAAGCTCATATATTTCAATTTTCCTGCCTTGAAAAGTTCTGGACAGCATTTCTGAAAATTGCTTAAATCTTCTTTTTTATAATCTGCTTCAGCCATATTTACTAACACCTCTCTAGCTTAAAATTTCCTTTGACAACATAAACTGACCTTTGCCATTTTTAACTTCAGTAACAAAATAGTCCATAAACTGTGCATACTCTTTTTCACTCTGATTAGGAACCATTTTGCCGTTTTCATCTAAAACTTCATACTCACAGGTAGTCAGAAAATCCATGTCTCCTATAACTATCATTTGATTTTTACATCTTGTAAATGCAACATTTAATCTTCTGAGCTCTTTCATAAACCCAATTCTAGGCTGCTTGCTACTTTTTTTGTAATCGCTTCTTGTTGAACTGTAAATTATTAATTTTCTTTCCTGGCCCTGATAACTATCTAAAGTTGCAACCATACTCACGGCCTCCTCCTCCGTTAGCGAGTAAACCTGTTTTTTCAATATTTTTCTTATATTAGCTACCTGCTTGCTGTAGGGAGCAATTATGCCAATTTCCGAAGATTTTAATTCACCTGAAGCTATTACTTTTGAAATAATATTTCCGATTATCTCACTTTCATAATCATTTATATAGCCTCCACCTGCTGCCGGCTTTTCTCTTCTTTTTTCGTTATCACTAGTACTTATTACAACTAAAGGCTTGCTGAATATGTCAGAGACAGACTTCATATTTTCCTTGCTTTTTACCGATTCATACTTGTCCTCATAAAACTGATGTGAAATAATACTTGCTATTTCAGCAGGCATTCTGAATTGAGTCCTTAAAATAGTTTTATTTTTCTCAGGAAATTCTTTTTTCTTATACAAAAATTCAAAGAAGCTTTCCTTTAATAAATCGTCAGCAACTCCATCCATTTTGCACAGCTTTGCTACTTCCTCATTAACAATCGGAGGAATCTGAAGATAATCTCCTAGAAGAAGATTTTTTCGTGCTCTTGTCATTGGAACTATAATGTTATGAATCTGAATCTGTCCTGCCTCATCTATTATTGAAACGTCAAATTCTACCTCTGAGAATTTTCTATTACTATTTATTCCTATACAAGTAGCACCTACAACATCAGCACCTTCAATTAAAATGTTAGTCATTATCTCATTTCTTTTTTCATCCAATGCCTTATCCCATTCACTAATTGCATTTTTAAGCTTGCATATATTTTCTATAGCTTCAATACACTGATTTTTAAAATTATTTACATCCTCAAAACATTTTTTAAGGTTTTCAAACTGAATAATACAACTAAAACTATCATAAGGAAGAGAATATTCCATATTAAAATTCCCATTATTTTGCAGTTTCATTTTAATTTCACTTAATTCTTTTTTACGTTCAAGGAATTCCTTATCCTTTAGATGCTGCTGAAATTCAGCTGACATTTTATTGTAGGCTTCAACAGAATAGTCATACCTTTTCTTTTCTTCATTTATTTTTGAATTTGTCTTTAAAATATCATATTTAACACCTAGTGAAATTGGTAATCTAAATATTCTTATAAGCGGATTTTTCTTTTTTGTTTCACAAACATATATATTTTTTCTGTTCTTCTCGTCAATAAGTATTTCCAATGCATTCTTAGAAGAACTGCTGCTTTCAAAAAGATGATTTAAATTTATTAAATAATCCTTTAACATTTTATACTGATAAGATACTTTATTTATAACACTCTGATAACTTTCAAGTAATTTATAAGACTCCTCTGAAAGCTTTATAAGTTCCTTCAGCCTTTTAGTATCAGTATCATATTTATCTTCATTTTCAATAAAAGTCTTCTTATAACTTGAATACAGCTTTTCACCCTGCTTCTCTGGCATGAATTCTTTTACATTATCCTGAATCATTTTTTCATTGCCAATACGGATTATTCCTATATCCTTGTTCTCAGCTACCCTTTCCAGAACATTATCTACAGCCTTATTATTCTGTGAAGATACAAGAACTCTTTTCCCGATTTTTGTATAATAATCTATCCATGCAACAATAACTGTTGTTTTTCCTGTTCCAGGAGGTCCTAAAACTAACTGGATATCTTTAGTTTTAATGCCCTTCTCAATTGCCTCCATCTGAGAGATATTTGGAGCAAATTCCCCCTCTTTAGGATTTTCAAGCTGTTTTTTAAATTCAGTCCAATACACAGCATTTTCTTCATAGCCTTCTGCTGAAAATTTTTCAAAGGTTTTATACATGTATTTTGATTTTATTTTAAATTTTTCTATAGCTGCTAAAACATTTTCCCTAACTCTGCGCTGAACTGTATTATGCTGCAAAAATATTCGTCCGGTATCTGGTATTTCCGAATCATTAAATTCAGAAGAAAAACTTATTTCAACCAATGTACTGTCTTCTTCAGAAATAATATTTACAATTACACCGTTTAGTAATTTTCTTTCACCATCGTCTTTAAATTGAGAAGTTTCGACACTGATCCTTACATCATTTTTAAATATTTTTTCATCATAAACAACGCAGTTAAAAATATATGTAGTATTGTTCATTTCGCTTCCCTTTGTAGTAGACCTTTTGCTTATGTAAACTAAAGAAGCTCCTGAGATTACCTCTATTTTTTCTGCTTCATCCTCATAATGAGTGTAATCTCTGATTGGTTCTAAAATACGTTTTCTAAAGGTTCTCCCAATACTATAAGAATTGTCAATTACCGCATTATTATTTTCAAAATACTCTTTAATTTTTCTGTCCATATATTCAAGATAATCTTCTGGCATTACCCATTCTTCATCGCTCATTGAAGCTGGATATTTTAAATACTTTTTTTCTCCGTCGTATATCGTCTGAAGAATTACCATAACATTATTTCTAGGCACTAAATTCATTATTGGTTTGTTATAAAAATACTCTTTAGTATGATTCTTTTTAATATTGTATTCGTCCATTATTGCAACTACTTGGAAAGAATTCTGTTCACTTCTTATGCATACTAAAAGGTATTTATTAATTAACAATGCAAATTTATAGCTATCATCTGCTTTCTCAAACAATCCCATTACGAGGATTTCAGAATTTACTAATTCTTCAATCACCTGATCAATACAATTTATGTTTTTTACCCTTACTTTATCTCCAATAAATATTTTTAAAGTTTCCTCTACATCAAACCACTCATTAGAATATAAATTAATTGTATTCTGCATCTTTTTCCTCACTTTTTTCGAGTTTTAATGGAAGCTTATAACATTTATCTTTCTGAACTTCTAAAAGTTCATTTAAGTTTTCTTTATCAGTTTCATCAAGAATATCTTCAATTTTCATTTATTTCTCCTTTTTTGTTCTTGAGCTATAATAAAATGCCCTTTCAAGTTCCTCTCCATTTTTATATCTGCTATCAGGCTGACGTCTTAAGCATTTTTTCAATACCTTGCTTACTTCCTCACTGATGTTTTTATTGTAATCTCTTACATCTGCCACACTCTTCCACTCAACATCCTTTGATGTACATGTTAAATCAATTCCAACCTTTAGATTTCTGCCTGTTAACATTTCAAAAGCAATAAGTCCCATAGCAAAAATATCTATTCTGCCATAGTTTGTACCTATACCTCCATTTATCTGCTCTGGAGCCTGATAAAGATGTGTCCCGGTATCTTTTAAGGTTGGCTGTGCTGAAATTCCAAAATCAATAATATATATACTTTGATTATTATTACCATAATTTTTTACAATAATATTTTTAGGCTTCAGGTCTTTATGCTGAAGATAGGGCACTTTATGTATTTGCCCTAATGTCCTGCTTATCTGCAAGAGCAGTCTGATATTGCTTTTGATTACACTGTAATCTTCATATCTGCCTTCATTATCCTTTATGATTTTATCTAACGTTATACCATCAATATACTGCATAACAATAACAAACTTCTTTTCTTTAAAATCATCATAATAATCATACAGCGACGGAATATTATCAGCTGCTGCTTCTGCTTTAATTAGTGCCTTACATTCATTTATAAGTGTCCTTTTATCTCCACCCTCATAACCAATAATTTTTATTCCAACTATCCTGTCTAAATTAATATCAAGTGCTTTATAAAATACTGTATCATTTTTTGCTTCTTCATAAATCGTTTCTATAACTGCATATTGCTTGTTGTTACGAAATGTAAGCACCTTAGACAAAATTCTCCATCTCCTTCTTGGAAACTTCTAAAAACTCCTCTAATGAAGGCTTTTCCATCAAGCTGTTATCATATACTTCATCTAAAAAATCTAAATAGTCATCACTATATTTATCTATTAAAATATCATTATCTAAATTAACAGTACTAAAATTGCCCATATTCATCCAGATTAAAAGTACACCAACAGAATAAACATCAACCTTTTCCCAATCTACTCCATCTAAATCCTCTATTGAGTTATTCCTTATTTCAACTGGTGCAAAAGGATTAAATTCTGCCATATCAAATAATTCTTTCCTTACTGTTGGTACACTTTCATCTTCCTTTATAATTTTCGACGTTTCAAAACATCCTAGTTTAACATCATATGAAACTCTGTTTTTCAAAACAAAAACATATTCAGGTCTTATTCTTCTATGATGGATTTTCGTATCATATACAACATTTTGAATAGAAATTAATCCTTCAAGAAGTTTAACAACTATATATAATGCATCTTTGCTGCTAATATTTAATTTTTCCCTTTCTCTCAGTGACACAGCTTTTTCATCAATGCAGTATTTAATATAATATAAATCACATTCCCTGGAGGTGTTCTCAATTTCACCTCTTAAAATTCCCTGAGGACTGTCATGCATACCATGCCACAACTCATCCATGATAACGTTATCTCTCTCCTTAAAAACATCAGGAGATTTTTTAAAACATCTTATGTAATACCAATTGTATTTATTGTTTATTTTCTCTTTACATATATAATTGAAATCTCCATATGAAGCCTCAAAATTCTTTCTTTCAATTTTCCTTACTACTTCACATCTTTTCATTGGAAGTTCATCAATTTCTAATTTCTGAGGTCTATTATTTTTCAAAAAAATATTTGCAACAGCCTGATAAAGCCTTTTTACAAGTTTAGTTGACTGGTCTACAGTAGCATCTTTAACAATTACGTATTTATCAGACCCTTTTGTGTTAACATGTACAATTGAATTTACAGTCATTCTGATTTGATGTAATAAATCCTTAGCCTTGCTGTCAATATAATGCTTATCAAAACAATACTCTATTTTCTTTTCTAAATTATCCAATTTCAAAAGTTTTTCAGTGATATTATCAATTTTTATTTTGTTATCAGCTAATATTGAAACTACTAAAATCTCTATTGCTTTTCTACAATTAATTGCACTTTCATTTGGGCTTACTCTTGAAGCTGTCTCTGCATCAATACAATAATTGTATAAGTCGTCTTTTGCATAAGTTTCTACATCCTTTAATATGTCAAAATACATAACGTCACTCCTTCCATTCATTAATCATTGGTATATGGTGTGCCACTAACTATATATTCTCTGTATTTCGACAAAACTCCTTCTGACTTTACGATTAAAATGAAGATTATTTGATATAAAAATTTATATAAAAAAAACAAACCTCCTTTCAGAATCAGGTTTTCACGATAAGAAGAAGCTGCATATTTCATATGTTTGGGTATATGTTTTCCAGCATCCTGTATACTATGTTATAATAAAATATAAATTATGTAATTATAGAAATCATATACCAAAAAAAATTTTATGAGCAATTTAACTTATAAAATTTCTTTTGTGATAAGTTTTCTAAAGATAAACTAATTTAGAGGTGTACGCTATGAAAAAACAAATAAAGGTTGCAGCTGCAATCATCGAAAATGCTGACAATGAAATACTCTGTGCTCTTCGCTCGCCAGATATGGCAATGCCTAATCACTGGGAATTTCCAGGTGGTAAACTTGAAGCTAATGAAGATTGCATGAAAGCTGTAGAAAGAGAAATCCAGGAGGAATTAGGCTGCATAATTCAATTTCAACATATTTTTAATGAAAATACATATGAGTATGAGGAGTTTATTGTTGAACTCATCACCGCAAAATGTACTCTAATTTCTGGAATTCCAACTGCCAATGAGCATTCGAAATTAATATGGCTAAAACGGGAAAACCTAAAATCGTTAATTTGGGCACCAGCTGATCTAGCTGCTGTAGAACAATTAATTAACGAAAAAATTTAGAAGGTGTTACAAATGTTAAAACAAGGTATTTACGAACAAATCGTTAACGACAAAATAAAGAAGGAATTAGCTGAAATTGATACTCAAAAATTTGATATTACTTTAGAAGGTTTAGATGTTGAAGATGCACGAAAAATATTAACTATTTACATATCATTTATAATCAAGCGAGGATTAAAATTTATACGCGATGGCTTTAAAAGTGATGAAAATAAGGAAGCCCTTGCTGCCCAAATTAAGCTATGCAACGACATTATTAATCAAATTGTCAGTAACAGCGGTGAAGAAGATTTTAAGGGATTTAATATTTTAGAAAAGGGTGAACTTTTAACCTCTATTTATTCAAAGCTTAATTCTGTAAGAGCAATTGAGAGCAAAAAAGTTGTAAGGCCATCAACTTCTATTATAGAAAGTACTTTATTTACCGGCTCAACTCAGGAACCGAATATGATGAGTGAAATAAAAAAGGAAATTTCATCAAGTGATTCAATCGACCTATTGGTTTCTTTTGTAAAGTGGAGTGCTATTAGAAGAATTATAGAAGAACTTCGTGAATTTACTAATCGTGAAGGTACAAGGCTTAGAATAATTGCTACTACATATATGCAAGCAACTGATTATAAGGCTATTGAAGAGCTCTCAAAGCTGAAAAATACGGAAATAAAAATCAATTATGAAACAAACCATATGAGAATGCATGCAAAATCTTATCTTTTCAAACGTGATACTGGCTTTACTGTAGCCTATATTGGATCTTCTAATCTATCCAATCCTGCTCTTACAGAAGGTTTAGAATGGAATTTAAAAATTACAGAGAAAGAATCCTTTGATATTATAAGAAAGTTTGAAGTAACTTTTGAAAGCTACTGGAATGATTCAAATTTCGAAACTTTTGACATAAATAATGAAAATACTCGAAAGAAATTAAGCTCTGAATTATGCAAAGTGATTAATTATAAACAGGAGAAATTCAAACTGCAATGTATAATTAAACCCTACCCATATCAGCAGGAAATTCTGGATAAGCTTCAAGCTGAAAGAGAAATCTTCCACCAGAATAAAAACCTGATTGTAGCATCAACTGGTGTTGGAAAGACAATCATTGCAGCTTTGGATTTTAGAAATTACTTTGAAAAACACAAAAATGCTCATTTATTATTTATTGCTCACAGAAAAGAAATATTAGAACAGAGCATTCAAAAATTCAGAGAAGTATTAAATGATTTTAATTTTGGCGATTTATTTGTTGATGGTAATAAACCCTCTCAAATTGAGCACCTATTTATGAGTATTCAATCCTTTAATTCGTCTAACTTCATAAACAATACTTCAAAAGATTTTTATGACTTTATTATAATTGATGAATTTCACCACGCAGCCGCAAAATCATATCAAAAGCTGTTAGATTACTATACTCCAGAAATTCTCCTTGGATTAACCGCTACACCTGAACGAATGGATGAAAAAAATATATTAGAGCATTTTAATGGAAAAATTGCATCTGAAATGCGTCTTGCAGAAGCAATAGATCGTAAGCTATTATGCCCTTTTCAATATTTCGGTGTTTCCGACACAGTAGACTACTCAAAGCTTATATGGCGTGGAAAATATGATATTACAGAACTTGAAGGCATATATACTGCAAATACAAAACGTGCGTCTATGATTTTGAAAAGTGTTCTAAAGTATGTCACTGATATAAATGATGTGAAAGGACTCGCCTTCTGTGTAAGTGTTAAACATGCTAATTCTATGGCAAAATACTTTAATGAGCATGATGTACCCTCAATAGCACTTAGCTCAAAAAGTGAAGATGATATCAGAAGTGACGCAAAAGAGGATTTAATTTCAGGCAAAATAAAATTTATTTTTGTAGTTGATTTATATAATGAAGGCGTTGATATTCCACAAGTAAATACAATTCTTTTCTTACGTCCAACAGAAAGTGCCACAGTCTTTTTGCAGCAATTAGGAAGAGGACTTCGTTTGTATGATAACAAAGAATGTTTAACAGTACTTGATTTCATCGGCCAAGCTAATAAAAGGTACAATTTTGAAACAAAATTCCGTGCAATGCTTGGAAACTCCAGCAAATCCATTCAAAACTATGTTGAAAATGGATTTTCTTATTTGCCTAAAGGCAGTTACATAGAACTGGAAAAGCAAGCTCAGGATTATATTCTTAAGAATTTAAAGCAATCAATTATTAATAAAAATACATTAACTGAAAAAGTAAAATACTTTGAAGCAGATACTGGTCGTCCACTAAATTTAGATTGTTTTTTAAATCATTATGGCTTGACTTTATATGATTTCTATCACAGCAGTGGTTCTAGATCATTATACAGAATGAAAAAATGGGCAGGAATACTTCAAACCACAGAGGATACTGATGATTCTGTATATAGGGCTATGGTTGGGCTATTCCATATTAATTCAAAAAAGCTTATAGATTATTGGATAAATTACATAACAACAGCAGAACTACCTAAAAATGAAGAACAACGGTTAATGAGAAATATGCTGTATTACACCTTCTATCAAGCAGATCCAGCAAAATTAAACTTTGAATCAATTGATGCCGGCATAAATAAAATTATTTCAAAAGATTTTGTAAAAAATGAAATTTTAGAAATATTAAATTTTAACCGTAATAACTTGAATTTTGTTTCAAAACAAAATAATTTTAGCTATATATGCCCTCTGGATGTATATTGCAATTATTCTACAAGACAAATTTTAGCTGCCTTTGATTATTATAATGAAAAGCAGGCACCAACCTTTCGTGAAGGAGTAAAATACTTTGATGAAAAGAAAACAGATATATTTTTAATTAACTTAAACAAATCGGAAAAAGACTTTTCACCATCTACAATGTACGAAGACTACGCTATTAACGAACAGCTTTTTCATTGGCAAAGTCAGAGTCAGGTTTCTGAAACTAGCTCAACTGCTAAGCGTTATATAAATCATAAAAAACTGAATTCCAATATTTCACTTTTTGTAAGGGAATTTAAAAGAAACGGTGCATATACTTCCTCATTCACTTTTTTAGGATTAGCTGACTATATCAGTCATTATGGTAGCAAACCTGTAAGTATTACTTGGAAGCTGCATGAACATATTCCGGCTTCGCTGCTTCCTAAAGCTAATAAGAGTATTGTTTTATAAAATAAAGGGCCAGAGTAAAATAGAAGTAACGCAATTGTTATTACCTATTGCGTTGTTTCTATTCTAGTTGTTTCTAATTATCAAGTTGCCTCATCAGTTCTTTTACGTATTACCAATTCTATATTAATAATTAAAATTTATTCTTCATTAACTAATTATTTTTTCTGTCCACCCCTCTCTATGAAATTTCAGCCATAAGCTGTTCTATCAAAATATGCATATTGGTATATGGATTCATTTCTCCAATATTGCTTGTTATATCTTTTTCTTCAATCTTATATTTAGCTTCCAACTCTTCTGCATTACTTATAGCAGCTTCAACATTGCCATTCTGAATTATCTCACGTATAATTCCCTGACTTGCTTTTTTATAAGCTCTTGTCAAATGATGAGTTAACCTATTATATATTGCACGCTTGGTCATTTTAGTTTCTACATTTTCAAAATGCATTAATAACCATACTTCAAATAAATAATTCGAAACCAACAACTCAAATTTACTTTCTGAACCAAGCATTTGTAAAATAACCTTTTGAACATTAGGTGGATCATCGCAATCAAAAACCAAATACTGTTTTTCCGTCATTCCTTCACAAAATACTAAGATACGTCCCAAATTAAGATTGATAGTGTCTTTTTGACGCTTAGTTGATAATACAGTCCTACTCAATACTATCACTTCCTAATATTTCATCATAATTAAATATAGGAATAGCTCCATATTTCCCTTGCAAATAATCTTTATTAAAAGTTGCATCATCACGAACCTTCAAGTCTGATAATGAATATACACTTGATTCACCGCGGATATTTTTATCTACAAAAACAACCTCATCACGCCTAAACTGTTCTTTATTTAGTAGCGAAATATCATGTGTAGTAAAAATAAGTTGTGCCTTTTTGTTGCTACTGGATTGAAATATATCCACAATTAATTTTGTTAATAATGGATGTAACCTGGCAGAAATCTCATCTACAATAAATACCCCACCTCGTTCTGTCATACCTATTACTTCTTGAATATATGATAAAAACCTTAACGTGCCTGTAGACTCTTGGTGGAGTTCAAAAAACTTTTGGTTCGCCACATTTCCAAAATCATCATAAACATCATGAACTGTCTTTACTATTTTCTTTTCTTTTTCTTTTCCAGTCTTTTCATCAACAATTGTTTTCACTTGAATATCTAAACCTTTAATACCTACATCAATTTGGTTTAAATACTGCTCAACTTTTTTTCTAAAATCAGTATCACCTACTAATCTTTCATTTAATCTAACTAACCCTGCAATACTCTTAACTGTTGACTCAAAGAACACTTCAAGAAAAACATCATATTCTTTAAAGAAAAAATTCATGAAATCATTCATAACAATTTCCTTTACATCTTCTTCAAGAAAATATTCCAATACAGACAAATACAATCTTTCCTTAGGAACCTTTGTATATGACTTTAGATATTTACCATAAAATTTGCTATATGATATTTCTTCCTTATTACGCTCAAATACCTTTTTATCATCAATGTAGTACCACTCATTTAATACTTCTTTTGCGGTACATTCAAATCCATATTGAATTTTCTTATTATTATAACTAAATATAATATCAAATTCTGATGCATCATTTACATTCTCTGACAACTGAAAAGGTTCTAATTCTGTTTCCAAGTCCCTTCCAGAAAAATCATATTCCTCATTATCCTTCTTTGTAATAAACTGCTCAAAGATGTAGCTTTCAAAGAAAAACATTGCAGATATAAAATTAGATTTACCTGAAGCATTAGCACCATATATAGCTGTTGTTTTTAACAATTTTGTTCCATCTGAAGAATCCAATAAATGAGACATATGTTGTTTATAGCTTGCTGCTCTTAAATCTAATATCGCTTCATCTTTAAAAGATGTATAATTTTTAGCCTTAAACATTATTAACATATTACTGCCTCCTAACCTTTTCTTCATTATATGATGTTTGTTTTCATAAATCAATAGTTTTTACGAAATTTTCGTATTTTTTATTAATTTTGCTTGATTATTTGCAAATAGTGTTGTATTATTACGTTTCTATCGTTTTTAATATTTTATACGTAAATACTAAATCGTTTACGAAATAATAATTAAATAATTTATTTAAATTTTAACGATTAAGAAATAACTTCTAGTTTTTTCTGTAGCAAGAATGTTTATAACAGAATTATAAATCAAGTAATTTCATTGCATTGTAATCTTGCTTTCTATCATTTTTCAATGGGAAACCTTCTCTTACACGCATTACTTCGTTTTTATCAATTGAAAAAATTATAAGTTTTTCTTCATCTATAGCTTGCTCTAAAATATTTCCATTAGGATCTATAATACACGAATCGCCTGAATAGGAAATTCCAGCTTTTTCTCCAACACAATTAACTGCTGCTATGTAAACTTGGTTTTCTATAGCTCTTGCTTTTAGCAAGGTATTCCAATGCTCTCTTCTGGACATTGGCCAATTCGCAGCTACGATAATAAGTTCCACTTCATCTGATATGATTTGAAATATCTCTGGAAACCTTAAATCGTAGCAAATAAATGAGCTCATATTTATTTCATTTAATGAAGTTTTACAAATACTATTACCAGAAATAAAAAATTCATTTTCTCCAGAAAAAGAAAAAGGATGTATTTTTATATAGTCACTAATTATATTTCCTGTTTTATCAATTATAGTATAATGATTTTCAGCTTTTTTATTAACCTTATTAACCCAACCAAAGCCTATAGCTATAGATTGCCCTATACATAAATCTCTAAACATATGAACTGTATCGTTATCACTTTCAGCTGTAATTTCAATATTCATAGAGAAGCCTGTAAGCGTCATTTCGGGGAAAATTATCAAATCAACATCTTCAGCTTTAGCATCTAATATAAACCTAATTACTTGCTGTTTATTTATTATTTTGTTTTCAAATTTAATGTCTAATTGACATAATGCAATTTTCACTATATTTTCCTCCTCGAAATTATACAAGCATACGTTCATAATATTTAATTGTATATTTTAAAATTCATTTCTTTTTAGAAGTTACTAGCACTTTTTGATGATTGCCATCCAATAGTGTCTGTAAACCAAACAAAAGTAAAACCTTTTAATCATATTTAATGCTAAATTCCTCATATGTATTTTTATAATCCTTATGAAGTTTATAGCAAAATATTTTATCAAATGTTGTTTTCGTTAAATATTCTCTACTATTTATTAAATTACAAAATGCCTCTTTAGCATTTTCACCATTTGAAATACCTATAACTTGTAAATTTTCTGTATCTGGAATATTAGATTCTGAATTAGGCTGATAAGTGGAACCTTCTGATGTTAAAAATATAAAGTTATCCATTGGTGTTCTCCTTTGCTAACAATAATTGATCCGATACTAACATAATGAATATCAAATTTCAATTACTTACACAGCTGCCTTTTTAGCAGTTTTTTAATACTCTTTATAGGCTTTTTAAAAAAGTCTTCCTTAGAAATATTAATTATCTGCTCACCAATAATACTTTTTATACTTACATCATCAATAACTATATCAACATCATTTATCCTAAATGCATTAATTTTATTTTCTTCAACATTATTTTTATCTACTTTAATAATTATTTCATTATATTGACGTTTAAGTTCAACAAAAAGTCTAAACTCTTCTTTATTTTTTATACAAAGTTCCGTTACTGTAGATGCATTTTTAAGAAGATAAATGGTTGTATATATAAACTTTCTCACTTGAAAATTTAATATTTCTATTTTAGATTCAAGTTTACACCACTTTTCAACCTCAAATTTATAATATAAATCAACTGAAGCTTTTGGTGATTCTTTTATTTCATTCCTTTTAACTAGATACACATTTTTTACTTTGCCATACCATAATATACCACTATCGTTTTTAAATAATGTTTTTGACTGAGCTAATGCAATATATTTAACATTATTTTTAGCCAGATTAATATTTTTTTCTGGAATATGATAAAAATTATACTTTAAATTTATTTCTAACTGTTCTTTACTTTTTAGAGATCCAACTAATACTTCTCTTTGAGTAAAATAATCATCTTGTAGATAGCTTTCTTTTCCTATAGGTTCAATTGCTCTTTCAAAGCTAGAATATGAAGATTCATTTACAATATCGTCTAAGAAGTGTTCCATTAACTTTGTTGTACTCGGTAAAAATGGAATTGCTCCTATATTTACTTCTTCTATACTTTTATAGAAAGCATTATTTTTGAATTCTTCTTCATTATTATATGGAAATAATACAAATGCTCCAAAAATGCAATTATTTATTTCAATAGAATTATTTTTCATTTCTTCTTTGTTGTCCAATAACTTATCTTTCTTATAATCATATATTATTGCATCCCTGTATCTATGCATTGTATTAATATCCTCTTCTTTTGGGCCAATGCTGCCATACTTTACTATATACTCTGGAGATATATCTATCTTATATTTGGCATCAAATACAAATTCATAGGATTTAATATTACTGTCTTTATGCATTGAAAGGATATTATCTGGTTTTTGTGCTACTGTCTTAGAACCTCTGGTGGAATTATAGTAGACAATAAATTTTTCGCCTGTTTCTAAATTCAAATATGTAAGTGATGATTCTACACCTTTTTTAAGAGAAACTGTAATTCCTTCTTTGTTAATCTTCAAAATATCGGAACTTACTAATTTATATTTCTTTTGAAGTAAAGAATTTATTTTTATGAAACACCAATATTCATATAATAACGAAAGCTCTTTTATAGAAAGCTGAAATATGTTAGAATTTATGCTTAATCCCTTTTGAAGCATAAGATAATATTTATATACTTCCTTATATCCGTTTCCCATAGAAAATACCAGTGAAAGATTTGCTTCATTATATTCACATGGAATATTTTTTAAAATTGAATTGTTAATTCTTTTATTTATTTCTCTTTTAAATGAACTTAATTTATTTAATATATCCACATCAATATTATTAAGCTTTTTATATTTCAAAATGAATTTATCTATTTTACTATCTATTTTTAGCAGCATAAACTTTAAAAATCTATTTTCTTTTGTATTTGTTGTTACAATTTTATTTGTTATCAGTGCTTCTTTGGGTAAATATGCATCATCTATCTTCTCCATTAAATATGGTCTTTTTTCTAAATATTTTATGGTTTCATTTGAAGCTTTTTTTATTTTATGATATTTTACTACCTTTGCTTGCTTTTGAAGTTCATGATATGGATTCTGTAATATTATATCTATTGATTTTTTTAGCTTTTCAAATACATAATTTAGGATACTGTAAAACTCACTATCATTATTATTAGTTTTATTATTTATCTCAGATGATAAATAAGTCCTTGCTAAAAATCCATAAGCTAAATTGTAAATTTCCTCGTTTACATCACTTAATATAGCTTTATAATCCTCTTTATAGCTTATTTTTGTTGGATATACTTCTATAGTAATCTTTATTTCTAATTTATTATTAACCTTAACTAGAATATCTGTAAATCCAATATCACCTTTGAAATTTATTACACCACTCAAATTTTTTGATTTTGATGTTATTGGTGTTACTTTATTTCTTATGTTTATATTCTCATGATAAAATTCTACATCACAATTATTCTTGCTTTGAATTATAATCTCATAATTAGAATATTCTTTAAGATATAGCCCTTTTTTATAATCAATATCTAGATTATAATTTTCTATTTCAAATGTATTTATTTCAAAAACAGCCTCATTACTAATTCCATATTTTTCACCTTTGAGAACAAATATTACATTTGGTGTTTCTATAAATACAAGTTCATTATTATTGCCAGAAGGTTGTGAATCCATCCCTTGTAAACCTCCTTATCATATAGATAAGTTTTTCATTTGTTAATTTGTAATTATAGTTTATGGTAACATCGCCTTTATTGGAGTCAATTATTTTATCTTTAAGTAATTTCAACTCTTTTTCTTCTAAATATTCTCTATTAGAAAATCTATAAGGATTAAACAATTCAAATATATCAAACAGCATATCCAAGACTTCACTGCTGCTTCCGCTTATTTTAGGCAGTATTTTTTGAACTACACATATATCAAAAGCTTCACTAAAACTCATTAAATTGTCTTTAACAGCATAAATTATGTAAAATATTATTTCATCTCTCACTCTATAACCAAAATGATAATTATATTTTTCAAGAATATTATTAATATTAATTAATTCACTAATAACCTTTTGAGCTATATCCTGAAACTCTCCACAATCCTTAATTTTTAAGAATTCTGATTTTAAGAAATCATTATGATAAACTTTAATTTCTTTGTCATTATTAAAAGTGCTGTTACTTGAATCACTATCCTTAAAAGAATAATTTAAATCTACTTTATTAAATTCAATAGTATTTGCTCTATCCAAAACCTTTTTACTAAAAGGAAAAGTAGTTTCATCCATATTTACTGTTCCAATAATATATAAATTTTGAGGAATATAAACATCACCATAAGTGCTGATAGATATTGAATCTCTGCCTATCTGCTCTTCGCTAAGTAATGTATTAGTTATTATTTCGTAATCTTCATTTAATCTTCTTGTTTCAATAAGTGAGAGAATGTCACTAAAATAGTATTCAACTCTAGCCAAGTTCATTTCATCCAAACAAATGAAATATGGAATTTGTGGATTCATCATTGCTTCATAACACACTTTAGTTATTATTCCAGGAGTGAATTGTCCTCCTATATTTCTAAAACCTAAAAGATCCGTACTGTCGGACCAATCCGGCTTTACTGGAATTAAATTAAATCTTTTATTTTCTGCAGTAGCTCCTAATGATTTAGCAAATAATTCTACTATTTTACTCTTACCTGTACCTGAAATCCCGGATAAAATTACAAATGGTTTTGTTTTTAATGAAATATATAGATTCTTAATTAATGATTTTTCATATGTATATCCTTGATTTGTTATAAAATCATAAATGTAATCTATCATTGGTTCAACTTTAATATCAGTGATTATTTCTGTTTCATTTATTTCTTCATCAATTTCTTCTACATCTTGATTATCTGCTTCAGCATCTTCAATATAAATAGATTCTTCATTATTGTTTTTAATTAATTTTACAATAAATGTATCTTTTTCTTCACCTTTGTAAAAATCCATGTATTCTTTGTAGTCATCAGGTACTTTTACCTGTGCTTTGCTATTTTGATCTTTGTGTTTCATAATATAGTCGTAACTAATAGCCAGTTCCTTCGATAAGTATTCCATTAATTTTTTCTTATATAAAATTTGTATAACTATGCTCTCTCTTTCTTTAAAATTAGGCTGCCTGATAGAAGCCTCAAATTTTATATTATTAATTATTATTATAATTTTTATTTGTATTCCTTTGGATATTTCTTTTGAAAGATTGTTAAGAAAATCTTTATAATATCTAGTTGGTATGGTTGTCCCTTTCGTAAATGTGCTGAAATCTACTGTTTTTCTTGCTATTATATTTTTGTTTTCAGTTTCTATTTTACTCCATGAATCTGATCTTTCTTTTTCCATATTGGCTGTTTCCCCTTAAAATCAAATAATTATTTTTTTATAAGTTATTTAATATAGCTTCCAATAATTCAGTTTATATTTACAGTATTAAAATTTAAAAATATAATTTCAAAATCTTCCTGTTTTACAATATGATGAAATTGACAAATATATAGATTTCTCAAATTAGGAATTTGAATTTATCCATCCTTCATTTTTCATGTCAAAACATGAAATTTTAAATTTACAAACCATATATTTGATATTAAATTCAATTTACCTAATAAGCTAAAAAATAAATTTTGAATAATAATATTCATCAAATAAATTTAGCAAATCAAATTATTAATAATTTGTTCATAACACCCGAGGGTTTTGCTAGATAAATGAGTTTGCTAAGCACTATGTAAATATTTTGTAATTTCTAATAACTTATTATCACTATTTTCGCCAAGCTTTCTTAATATTCTATTAAACTTTTTAAAACCATATATTTGAAATTACTATTGATATATTTGTAATAACATCCTCATTAAATAGCTCCAAAACAGCAATTAGATGAAGGACACATATATTAAATGAAAATAGGTTACTTTGAAATCATTTTAAAAATATCTTGTTGGGAAAAAAATAATAACAATACAGATTTTAAAAAATAAGAATATGTTATTTTTTTAGTTATAAAAAAGTAACATACTGTGATAATTCTCTTAAATAATCGATGTATTTCATAACATCTTCTTCATTTTCACCTGACTTAATAAGATCTAATGCTATAATTGAATATTCATTACTTAAATTTGTTTGAAAAATCGCGCTGTCATCTGTATTAATACATACCATTAAATCTTCATTATTGTTTTCTTTTTTAGTTAAACCGTTCCTATTAAATTTCCATAATGGTAAATCTTCATTTTTAGTTATCGAACTAATTTTTCTATTTGATGTTGGATTTACTTCTATTATAATTCCTCTTTTATATATTTTATTGTGCAATTTGTCTTGTGCCATCTTAATTGCAGTAACATATATCTCATTTACATCTTCAACTACTTTCTTGATTCCATTGATTCTTAACTGAATATTAAAATGATAACAATGATATAGGTTCCTTGCCTTTTCAGATCTAATTGCTAAACTATGATTCTTATTTTGATAGTTAAAATCAACACTTTGTCGTAAATATTTCTCTTTTTCTTGAAAGTATTGATATTGGTCAGGATTGTCACCACGCAAACAATAACTAAGCCAATAATCTGTAATATCCGGCACATCAATTCCAGTTCCCTCAAATAACTGGATTGCGTATTCTCTATATTTTTTTTCTAATCTATACTGAATATCCATTGATTCATGCATTTGATTCTCATTCATTCTGTGTAACCACACAATATCATCTACCATACCTTGCAATGTATTTATCAAATTCATTCTTTTTATAGAAAAATATTTATTAATATCAATTCCAAGTGCTATTGCATGTCCTAATCTATCTCCTCTTGTAAAATTCATAAATTCCAGTACATCATCAATTGCGCGTAATCCACTAGTAATATTTATGTATTCTTCTCCAACATGATATGTGAAACCAACTTTATGTATCCCATCAACCTTTTCTCTATGTAAACGAAAAGCTAGGGCAAAAACTTCTGGCGGACAATAAATTTCAGCGTTAGCCGCATCTACCCCTATTACTGGTACTATATCCCTCATATAATATGGTATCTTTGTTTCAAAATATTTGTTTAGGGCTACCGATTTTGATTTAATGTCTTTTCGCAACTTTATATGACGACATCCATGATGTTCATTAGATTTGCTTTTTATATAGTGCACAACAATCCCTAATTTGATTTTTTGTATTTCAGAATCTTTTTCTTTATATTTGTTATATATTTCTTCATTTATTTTGCTAATTTGCCTCATTTTCAAAATCAAATCTTTCTTGATTTTAGGGGCAATTCGTAATTCAATTCCTTTAACATTTTTTTCTGCGTAATACTTCTCAAGTACAGATTCAATTAATAACCTATCATCCTTTTTACTAAGGAACATATCCTTAATACGTTCGCATTCATCAAATTTTGAAAATCCCATTCCATTATTGTCTTGAACGAAGCAGAACTTAATATCACTGATAGCTGCAATATAGATATTGAATAATGCTCTTTCAAATTTGGATAGTTTGTTTTCCATAACTTGTTTAAAAATATTTTTTAAGAATTCTCTTTCAATTATAAATATATCGCTTATTGATGTTGTCTTAAAGTAAAAATTTTCTTTGAATATCAAATAATTTATTTGAACTTTTTCCTTTTCAGAAAAAAGATCAACCATAACTTTAGCATTTAGTATCTTTAAAATATCAAATTTGTGTTCAGATTTTTTTCCTTCTATTATCCATGATAAGTACATTCTAATTGCTTGAATTTTAAATATTCTCATATTTTCGAAATCTGCATAAGCATATATCCTATCTGAATTTCTTGCTTTTTTTTGGCATTTAATTGATTTAAAAGGATCTCCGCATATTAATTTATACCAATTTATCTCCCATGAATATCCAGAACCATTTAAATGCATATGATTCTCATACATTCCTTTTGATAAAATATTATATATCCTTTTGTTATCATGCTTTACAACATAACCACATTTAATATTATCTGGATTAGATATCGCTAAAAAAGCTGCCTGAAATATTAATCCATCCACCTTGGAGATAAATCCATCCCATTGATACAAATCATCAAAACTTATTGTAAGAACATTATTTTTAAGTTTAAGAATCCTATTCGAATAATATATATAGAGAAAAAGAGGATCTATTTCATAATTTTCAGAGATTTTATATGTCATTTCAAGATTTTGTATCTCACGTTCTAACAGCAACCCTACTTCATCAGCAGAATAATTAAATGGGTATTCTTGTATATATCTCACAATAATTTCTTTTTGAAAATTATTATCCCTTAAATTCCATGACAAATTTGAAGAATATTTAAATCCATTATCAATGATTTTATTTAAAATTCCTCTATAAATAATCTTGAAAAATCTATCTGCATTATTCACCTGAATACTCCTTTATCATATCCATAACATATTGCTTATCTTCTTTAGAAAATTTTCCTTTTGCTTTTATTGAAATAAGTCTATTTTTTATATCATTAGATATATCGTTATTATTCAACATTCTTTCTATCGCTTTCAAAACATCCTGTCTCGGTATATATTCATCTTCTCCACGTTCTTTTAATTTATGAAGCTTTTCAACTTCAGAACCATCTTCAAATAAATCAAATTCTTTAAAATCTACTTTCTGGATAATTTCTCCTGTATTTTCATCTTTTCTTACGTCACTAAATTCTTTAGAATAAACTGTTCTAAACTTAACTTCTGTTTCATTACAATTATGTATTAATTTTGTTTTAAATGAAAATCTTTTATCCTCCTTCTCATTTGCTAATAGATCATTTATACTCCTAATTGCGTAATTAATTAAATTTTTTTCGCTTCTTCTAATATAGTTTGCTATTAGAAATCTATCTATATCAAACATAGATCTTAAAACGAAAAATTCATCTTCTACATCATTAAATAAATAATCTATAGAGTTTTTTATATACTCTTCTCTCCCCATAAATCCAAACAAATCATAATCATATTTTCTACCTTTTGTTAGTTCTAGTTTCCCATACTTAAAGACATTTCTATATTTATACATTCTTTGAGAATCTTTTGATAGATTATTTCCTATCATTTTTCGTGCTACTTGAGTTATGCTAGATTCACTTGAAACATTCATATAACACATATTGTCAATAATTTCCTTATAATTTTTATCTTTATCGTATTTAGCATCGTCATATTCAAATTTCCACGAATAATTTTGGTTTTTATATTGATTACTAATATCATCTAATATATATTTAGGAATACAATACGCATTTAATAATTTTAAATATTCTTCAATTCTTATTTCATATTCATTTTTGATTTTACTATCATCTAAACTCTTAGATTTTTCAATAACAGCTCTTAGATATAATTTTTCTAATTCCAATGAATATAAAACTTTCATTGCATAAATAAATATTTCTATATTCTCTATTTTTAATACTTTTAGTTCCTCAAATAATATATATACATCAGCAATTGCGATATTTTCTTGCTGTACCATATAAATATCCAAAAGTTTATTTTGGGAATTTTTATCTTTTTCATTTTCTAAAAATGTTTTCCAAAGGTTATAATATACATTATAATTTTTCTTCTCAACTGTAGAATATTCCCATTCGTTAATTATTTCGTTCATTTTATCAGAAAGCACAATTTTACATCGATCTAGAAATTGCAATTTATACGTTTCAATATTATCTTTTATCATTTCAGATTTATCTTTTATCCTTACTGATTTATCCTTTATATATTCATCTTTTTCTTGAACAATTCTCATTTTAAGGCAAATGTTTTTAACTAAATCAAGTGCACCTCTTAAATTATTAGGAAATTGTAAATTGCTCTCTTCCTTTGAATCTATAGGACTCAAATCAAGACGTATTGATTCACGCCATACAAGATAGAACCAGTTTCTAAGCTCTATTTTTAAATCAGATCTACTGCAATAAGATTCAAGATGATATTTTTTAATAAATTCATTATAGAATAACTCTTCTTTATCGTTTTTATTTAAGTTTTGATTCAAAATATTGTCAACAATTTTTATTAAAGTACTATGATATATTTCTTCTCCAGAAGGTAAAAAAATACAATTAGAAGCTGGTACTGTTTTTTCTATATATTTAGCCATTTGATATTTTATTTCTTTTTTAGATATCATTTTTTTATTTAACAAATTCTTATTTTTTTCAACCATTTCTTGAGTAACTACATTTTGAAGCTGTATTCCACGATATGCCAATATAACTAATGCATATGGTTTAAGATATTTTCTTATATCCTCAAGCATTTTATAAACTTCATTAGATTGAGCCATATCCAAATCATCAATTATAATTGCTAGTTTTTTTATTGATTTTCCGTTTTTAGATGATATTGCATTCTCAAATTTCAAATATAATTCAATAACTTCGCCAACTAATTCATCAAATCTTATTCTATTAGAATAATTCTCCAATATTTCTTCCGTTAAATTTGATTCTACAAAATCATTTTTTTCTATTCTGATATTATTCAATGTAGATGAAGCATCTTTAACCTTAGATATTAGTTCTAAACGACACGACTCATCATATTTTTCAATATGATTATTTTCTTCTACAATCCTATGATATATTTTACTAAACATTACCTCCAATAAATTTAGTGAACCATCAAATGAACTTGGATCTATCAAACCTATAACACAATATTCTTCAGAAATAACGTTCTTTATTGTTCCTAAAAATGAACTTTTCCCAGTACCTCTATCACCAATTACACTAACTACCATTCCAGAAATATCATTGTTATTTGACTCAATAATTTTATTAAAATCATCCATTTGTTTAATAAATAAATAATTTTCATTTTTAGCTTCACTCTTATCCGCATAATATGGTTTGTTGATTTTTCCCCAGTTAATTTCCATTTTTTCTCTCCTTGTATCTTGTATTTTAATATTTCATTATTTTGAGATTGCTTTCGTATACCTTCACTGAAATTTGCGTATTAAATTACAAATAGTAAAAAAGTAACCAGTCATAGCTATTTTGCTTTCATTCATAATTTTCATTTCATTTACAATACAATCAGTTTTTTTATGTTTAATATATTTTATTTCTTTATATTCCGTTCATACTTTATATATCCACACTTATTCATCAGTTCCTGCTGCGGGACCTAACCCATATCAGAAGTTAGTAACTCAACGTACAACTTCCTCTTGCTATTAATACTAAATCTTTTTAGCACATTTTCTCCTTTGAAATTTATATTATAATAATTTACTTGGATCAATATTATATCCACTTTCTTTCATTTCTTTGAATAAATCCATTTTCCATCCTGATTGAGAATCCATTTTTATGTAAACAACACCAGAAATATCATTCGGTGTTTCAACTTCCCCTTTTACTAAAGCACAAACATTTTTCCTTCCAATTTTTCCAATAAGATATCCATGTTCAAATATTACATTCTGTCTTGCTCGATCTTTTAATTCAGATTGATTTTTTCCTCTTCCTTCATCACATGGAGTATACAAAACAACTGCAAATCCAACATTTGAATTTTCTTCTATTTTTTCAATAATTGTTTGTCCTTTACTCGCCAGCTCATGTAAAATAATTGCTTCCAATCCTAGCTTTTCAATAAATCGTGCTGTTTCTTGTTTTGCTTCGTTATCATGACCATGTACTATAAAAACCTTTGTTTTATCCATAATTCTTCCTCCTTCAATTTTTACAACTTCATTATTTTCTATCACGTATAATTTATTATCACACAAAATTTCTTTAGAAAATTTATATACTTTAATAACAAAAACATTCTTTCCTTCAATATTCAATAGTTTATATTCTATTTCTGGTTGAATAGAGAGTTGTTTTATCGCTACTTCTATAATGCCATTGAAATTAAAAGTTCTGCTTATATTTGTCAATTTATAACTTTTTTCCTCTTTAATAGCACCAATAACTATATATCCTTCCATTGTATTTGCCATTGAAGCTATATACATTGCAATATTTTTAGGCTTTAATTCAAATTCTCTACATAATATATTAGAAGAATCAATATCAACTAAAATTTTTTTTACTTCTTTAATATTAATCATAAAAATACTTACCTAACTTTACTTAATGGTATTTTATTAATCCCAGTAAGCTTAAGCATTTTCCCAAATGTTATTTTTTGTGGGCAGTTAATCCCATCTTCAACCCATAACTCCCAATCTCTTTCATAATCTAAAACATCCTTTTCCGAATCATAGTATAATATTACTTGTCCATAATCTGAAGGACGAATAATAATATAAATTTCTTCACCATTCTTTTTTATCATATAAATAGTCTTATCAATTTTTAATATAGAACTTAAATCATATTCCTTTTTCTTTTTATTTGCTAAATAATCTATGACATTATTCTTTGATCTTTCTAGTATTTCATTTACTTTCTCAAATTTCATACTATTACTTTCTGATAAATGTACAAAATTATCAGCAAAAAATGAATTATCCATTGCTATTTGTAATGCTTCGTTGGAATCTATACCAGATTGAATCAGTACATCTTCAGTTATACTTTCTTTTAATATATCATCTAAATTTCCAGCCTGTTTAAATTGTATTGTTTTTTCAAATGATTGCGTATTTTGTACATTATATTTTTCTAACAAGTTATCATATTTTTCCCGCAAATTATCATACTCTTCAGCTTTTTTCATATTTAACGATATTTCTTCATCATTATATAACCAGTATTTATGTTCACATATTTCTGGTAAAATTTTCTTAGCACTCTCCATATTCTCATTAATCCAAAAAAGAATTTTTTTAAAAATTGATTTTATTTCTTCAGTTTGATTTATACCCTTACTGCTATTTGCTTTAACAAATTTCACAATTATATCAGCTAAATCCTTAGCATGGCGTTCTCTATTTTTAGGCAAATTTAAGAAAATCATCTTATCTAGGATTTCATTTCTTATATCGTAGCCGACTTCTTTAGCTATATCTTTTAAATCGTCATCTATATCTCCATCATCTAAAAGCAAATCATCTTTTTTCATAAAAAAACCATTCTGATTTGGCAATATTGGTCTAGTTGATTTATTTAACAAAATTTCAAAATCATTATTAACTAAATAATCGATAAAACTACTAAGCCATTTCAATGCTTCATTATTATTTTCAAACTCAAAATTATTAGTAAAATCGCTTATATTTTGTTCTTTACTTATTGTGTCAGCTATATGAGTAGCAATATATTTAATTGAATTTTCTAATAGCTCTATAGATATGCTTTTTACACATTGCTCATCATGTAATAACCCTTTAAATATTTTATCTGCAAATTCTATAATTTTATTTTGCTTTTTATAGTCTTTATGTTCTTCATCATATAAAACTAAAATATGTGAATATACATTTATCTTAGATTCATCACCTTCATATTTTAATTTTTTTTCTATTTTAGCTATAAGATCCTCATTATTGACTTTTTCAAATTTAATAAAATTTGATATTTTAATATTCTTATCTAATAAATATTCACTGCAATCTTCTCCAAGTAAATTCAATATTTCCTTATATTCTTTATCTATATCCGTGTCCACGAAAAGTTCTGTGCTTTTTTTAAACAATCCTTTTTGATTTGGTAATACAGTATAATGACCAAAAGATATACCTTCAGCTATTTCTTTATCATTCTTAATTAATTCATAATATTCACTCAACCATTCTTCTGAAGTAATTCCTATTTGTAACTCTACGTCCAAAACTGCCTTATTACCTAATTCTTCTATTTTCTTTGTCAATCTTTTTAAATCTAAGTTTTTGCACTCATTCCATAGTGAATTATACCAATAATAAATATCCTCTTTTTGGGGCAATTCATCTGGTATCCACTTACTACATAATTCCCATATATTATTTCTAATTTCTTCATCAAAATAATTTGGAATTTTAACTTGCATTTTCCCATCATTATTAAACAAAGCAATTCTATTTCCTAAAACATTATCTATTATTGGGCAATATTTTATATATTCTTTAATCTTATTAATTACATTTTCTTTCAACCAATCAGTTGATAGCCATTCCTTGTCTTGAATTCTGTTTATTCTAGTAATATTATACATTCATTTCCAGTTATTCCTAGATACATAATCCAATAATGATTTATATAAATTACAAGCAGTTAAAATAAGTTCTTTATTTTCTTCAATCTTTTCATTTTCAGTATCAGTTAAGAAAATACCATCCCTTGGTTCTGTAGGATTAAATAATTTACTGTTTATTATTACAGGAAATGAAAAATCATTTGTTCCAACTAGAGGAAAATCACAAAATATCTTTGGCTGGATTTGATTAAATGGTTTAATCCATTCGGCACCATTTTTTTCTTCAATATTTATAGCTATTGAAACTAATTTATCATCAACTACTAATACATAACTATTGCTTGTATTAGAATCTTTAATTTTATGTATATTATATACATAAAAATTCGACAATTTACATTTAACTTCTTCATTCAAAACATATCTAATATTTTCATCTTCAATGTATATTTCCTCTAATTTAGGAGTGAAAGCTAATACATATGGAACTGATATTTTTAAATCTTGTATACCGATTTTTGCGACTTCTAATCCCTTTTCATTTAAAACATATCTAAAAGTAGTATTATATTCATCAATATCATATTTATTATTATCATTTATTTCATCACTTCTATTTAATTCTTCAAATGATTTATGAATGGCTTCAATTATTTCATCTCTATTTTTTCCAGATCTATCAATAGTAATTTTAAATTTTTTTATTAAATCATCATCTCTCAAATAACCATTAACTAAAACTACTTCTGATAACAAATGTGTTGTTAAAAATCCCGTTCCAAACTTACCAGTTATCTTATCTTTATCAACATCATCTCTTTCTTTTGTTGATACCTGTTCAATTAAAAAAACAATATTTTTTGTTGAAAACGGCTTGCCATTATGACTAAATTCAAGTACTTTATTTTCTTCATCTAAATTAATTTTAACCTTTACTTTTCCACTGGAATTAGAAACATCTTTAGCATTTTGCAAAAGTTCCCAAATCCATCTTCTAGGACTATTAGTATTTGCAGTTAATCTAAGTTTATCCATCGCATCAATTATTTTATTTGCTACATGAGCATTGTGTGCCTCCTCACGTTCTTCCTTTATTCTGTCTGAATACATTTGATCACCTCTGCTTTATATTTCTTAATATAAATATACTTTATAAGAATTTATTGTGAATGGCACAATAGTTATTTATTATATAAAATCACACTGCAAACACATGCATATTATTACATATTATGTAATTCATATTTTTTTAAATTATACCTCCACAATTCAATTCCATATTCATAACACTCTTTCCAGCACAACCCCTTCCTCAAATCCACCTCTCTCCTCTTTCTTCTCCTCCCTTTTCCTCATAAGTTCTTCCTCGCTATACCCCAAATTCTTAGCCAATCCAAAAACAACTTCCATTACATCTGCAAGTTCTTCTAAATTCTTAGCATCAATAAATTCATTAACTTCCTCATGAAGTTTTTTTACCAAAAGTTCATAATGCTCATCTTTTGAGGCAATTCTAACTTCACACTTTTTCCCGTCTGCTTCAATTATTTGTGGTATTTTATCTCTAACTAGTTTATTATAAATTTTCATATTTTCCTTCAAGCCTTTCTTTATAGAATTTTCTTGTTCTAAAATCTATTACATCTTTAAAGTGTTTTAAAAACACTTCATTATCCTTAAAATCTTCCAAATCATTTGTTAAACAATAGTTATTTTCATCCTTATAAAAACAGTCTTTTGCTGAACTTAAAAATGCACCCTGTGGATTTTTAGCAATTTTTAAATAGTCTTTCTTACTCCACTCTTTAAAGTTTTTCCCTGATTTATCTCTTAATAAATCAACTGAATTAGAAGCTTTAGAATAAAAAGTTTTAAAACTATCATATATATCATCTTCATTTAATTTCATTTTTAAACTTCCGCCATTATAGAAAGCTAATAATAAGGGCATTTTATAGCTTTTGGTCATTTGAGTTTTTTCAATAACATTTATAAACCCAAAAGCCTTGGTATTTATAAGCATAGTTTCTTCCTCATTCAGTTCATTTAATGACTTTAAAAAAGAAATATAATCGTTAAATATATTTAATTTTGAATTTTTCTTTATGCTATTGTATATATCATCATCCAAATATGTAAACATTTCAAGTCTAGATGGTCTATGGTTTAAATCTTCTTTTATTCTATAAAATTCTTCTGTTACTAAATCTATGATTTTCTTTTGCGCTTCTGCCTGCTTTTTAAATATATCAATAATCTCAAACTGAAAATCTATTAAGCAGTCCTCTGGATATTCTTCTTCACCTGGTAATCCTCCAGTTTTAGCTCTTTCCACAGCATTTTTGGGATCTCCAGTTAAGAAAAATGGAATTAGATTTGCTTTTCTATAATTACCTATAAAGTCAAGAACATTTAAATACTTTTTATCTTTATACTTTCTAAGACCTCTTCCAAGCTGCTGCAAAAATACTGTTGGAGATTCAGTAGGTCTTAAAAACATTACTAAATCAACAGAAGAAATATCTAACCCCTCATTAAACATATCAACTGAAAAGATTACTTTTAGTTCTCCTTTTGTAAATTTTTCAAGAGCTTCTTTTCTTTCTAAAGAATATTCTCCAGTATCTCCGCTATATACTGCACAAGCTTTTATGCCAGCATCATTAAAGTATTTTGCCATATACTCTGCATGTTTTCTTGAAGTGCAAAAACCTAGTGCTTTTTCTGACTTATATTTACTGTAATGACTAAAAATCAGATTTGCTCTCTTTCCAATCATCAAAGCTTCTTCAAGCTTCTTCTCGTTGTATTTCCCATTTTTGTATTCTATATTATCGTATTCTATATCATCATAAATCCCATAATATCTAAATGGAACTAACCATCCTTTATTTACCGCATCTTTTAGCCTTGCTTCATAAACTATATTATAATCACATAATGCAAATACATCCTTGTTATCTAATCTTTCAGGTGTTGCTGTTAAACCTAATAGAAACTTTGGAGTGAAGTAATTTATTATATTTTGATAATTTCCTGCTGCTGCATGATGAAATTCATCTATTACTATATAATCAAAATAATCTCTAGCAAAATAATTTTCCTTCAAATACTGTTCCTGTCCTAAAGTTTGAACCGTAGCAAATAAGATTTCTACCTCTTCATCTTTTCGTGTGCCGCTGAAAAATCCTGTTTTTATGTTTCCTCTTACTTTCTTAAAAGAAACTTCAGCTTGATTTAATATTTCTTCCCTATGTGCAACAAATAAAACTTTATTATATTTCTCCGAATCAAAGGCTGCAAGATATGTTTTACCTATCCCTGTAGCTGCAACAACTAATGCCTTATCTGCTCCTTCTATTCTTGAATTATTAAGTTCATATAATGCTTCTATTTGTGCCCCTTTAGGCTCAACAAAAGGAATTACATTGTTTTCTTGTTTCTCTTCTTGTTTTTCTACTTCCACTAGAACCTTTGGTCTTTTCCAGTTTCTTGAGTATTCTCTCATTTTATCTTCATCTATAATATCTGAGTGATTTAAAAATAACTCTTCAAACACTCTTTTATAATGCTGGAAATCTTCTTCGTTACCTTCTTTTGAAATTCTGTAATTCCACTCAATACCACTAGTTAAAGCAGACCTTGAAATATTGGAAGATCCAATAAATATATCTCCTCCTGCTTCATATTCAAAAATATACGCTTTTGGGTGGAAGGATTTATTTTTCACATTATAAAATCTTAAATCCACTTTATCTCCTAGTTTTCCTTTTAATAAATACAAAGCTTGGGGCTGTGTTATATTTAGATAATTACCTGTAAGAATTCTAATAGGAATATTTTTATCCGCTAAATACATTAAATCCTCTTCAATTAGTTTAACTCCAGATTCCATTAAGAAAGCTACAATAATATCAACTCTCTTTGCTTTTTCTAATGCAATCTTCAATTTATCTATTAGGTGATCATAGTCGCCAGTTATGCAGTTAGTATTGTTATCTAATTCTTTACTTTGTATATCTATTACTACTTCTCTATTTTCAATCTCATTTCCCACAGTATCACCTAATTCCCTCAAATATATATTGATACTATATTCTCTATATTTTTACAAAATCCTTCTTATTTTTTATATAAAAAAGATGCATACACAAATTATACCTGTATACATCTCTGAAACTACTAATATTCTACCAAGGGAACCTTTATATTTCTAATTCCACCCCTAGGATTATCTATATCTCCTTTATACCTTGGGATAATATGCATATGTAAATGCATTACAGTTTGCCCAGCTGTTAATCCTACATTTATACCTATGTTATAACCATCAGGATTAAATTCTTTATCTAAAATTTTTTTTACTTCATGAGATAAAGAGTACATTGCTTTTATTTCTTCCTCTGTTGCTTCAAAAAAACTTTGAAAATGCCTTTTGGATATTATCAGCACATGTCCTTTATTTACTGGAAATTTATCATATATTGCATAGGATAATTCGTTTTCTAGTATATAGTCTTTTTTATTATATTCACAAAATATGCAGCTCATGTTTCACCACTCTTTCAATTTGATATATATGTCCCTATATTTAATTTTACCCGTGCTGCTATTTTATTTTTAATAACTCTTTGAATAAAATCATCATAACTTTCACCATTTCTTTTTGTTAATGCATCTATTGCAGCAATTACTTCTTCTGAAAAGCCTTCGTTTCTTAAGTCAACTAATGTTATATCCGTATCTTCAATTACGTCATGGAGCACTGCACATATTCTTTCAATTTCTGTTTTTCTTGAAAACATCACTCTTAAAGGATGTAGTATATATGGATTCCCACCTTTATCAGCTTGTCCTTGATGAGCCTTTGCAGCTATATTTATTGCTTTATCAAGCATATTTGTACCTCCAAATTTTTTTATAGTCTATATTAATTTTATATAATACCCTATACCTAAAATAGGACACAAACAAAAAATATTTGTTGGAATTTCTAATTCTGTATATTATTTTTTCATTAACAAAGAACAGCAGTTTCATATTTTGAGCTGCTATTCTTCCATATCTTGATTTTATATACTTTTAGCTTTATCAAGTAAAATCTTAAATTCTTCAATGTTGTTTATCTTTATTATTTTCTTGTGAAGCTCATCTAATATAATAATGTCATCTAAATTAAATACATCATCTCTAATAGCTTTAGGAACAAAATCAAATTTTTCTGTTAGCAAATCCAAAATATACTTTTTTGTGATTTCTTTTGTGCTTTCTCCGCCACTTCTTTTCTTTCCTCTTCCATCCATTCATTAAATACTGTAGAATGCATAAGCATTTCCCTCCTTATATATTTTTTTACGAGATCACTTGTTATTGCATATTCTCCTAAAATTGATGTTACAGCAAGTAAATCTTCTCTTAGAGCTTCTTCACCTACAGAATTTATAACTTACAACGTAATTTCCCGTATCAAATTTATTTTTATAATCACATACCTCAGTAAAATTTCTTCTCTTTTCATCTAGTATTTCTATATTTCTCATACGATCAACTCTGTAATGCTCTAGTCTGTCATACTTATCATGTCCACATATCATGTAATATTTATCATCCTGCCAAGCAGCTGTAGGGATTTTTAATATATTTTCATAAAATAGTCTTTTAAAAGTTTTATATCTCTGTTTATGGATTTTCTCTCAGCTTTCACACATTTTTTCTCTAACTTTTCTATAATTTCTTTAATTATATAATTAGCAGCTAGATGGACTTATTGTTTTTTTAAAGATGCTTATTCTTTAACGAACAATTTCAACATACCCATCTACAACATCCTTTTTTATTTACCATAGTATCCACCAGTTTTCTTACTGCCTCTTCTTTCAATTAAGCCTTTACTAATTAATTCTTTTATTTGCTTTTCAATTGTATTAATAGATCTATTATTCAATAATACTGAAGCCTCTTTTCCGTTAATCCCCGGATTTTTTAAAATAATATTTAACAATGAATTTAATCCGCCATTTATTCCGCCATTTATTCCGCCATTTATTCCGCCATTTATTCCGCCATTTATTCCGCCATTTATTCCGCCATTTATTCCGCCATTTATTCTGCCATT
>JAJXWJ010000098.1 GCA_021781655.1 Bacillota bacterium
GAAAAAGGAAATGAAATCGTAGGCGAATGCTTAAAAAATGGGCTTATAATAAATTCGCCAAGACCATCTATCATTCGTTTAATGCCTCCACTTATTGTCACAAAAGATGATATCGATATTATGTTTGAAATATTATGCTCAGTGTTAAACTACTATAAATAATAAGCTTTATAGATAAAATGAAGCTATTATACAAAAAATTTATGTATAATAGCTTCATTTTTAATTTAGAAGCAACTTATTTCTTATTTTTAGCAGATTGTTGATTTCGTCTTTTTGTTTCCTCTAAATTTGAAGATGCACTACTAGACATGCCACTTGAACTAGTACTGCTACTCATACTAGAAGCTCCACTTGTGCCTTTTCTTGAAGCCGACTTTTGATTTAAAGTCTTAGTTTCTTGTGTTTTGTCATTATTCATAGTTTAAGACTCCTTTAACATTTTTTGAATTGAAACTCAACTCAATAATTATTTTGCCCATTTTGAAATAAAATATTACTGTATTTAATTCTATATTATGCCGATATAATGTTATAAAAAGTTTATGAATGTAAAATTTAAATTACTTTGTTTGAGATTGCAATTTAAAAATGTTAATATGAAGTTAATAAAAATTTCGACATTAATGAGGAGAATATAGATGAAATTTAACTTCACAAAAAAATTAATAATTGTATTTTTATTGGTAATTATTTTTATGGCAACTGCTATATCAATATTTACTTATAATTATAATTATAAAATAAAAGAAAAAGAAATTTATGAAAATGCTCAAAATCAATCTTTTGAAATAGACAATAATCTTGCTACAATGTTCTCACAAATTAAAAATAATGTCGAATTTCTTGATAATTCACCTGACATATTAAAGGCTGATAGCACAATTTCTGCTATATTTAATTTAAATCCTAATATTGTAGAAAAAAAATACTCTAAAAATATACCGGGCATAGAAAGCAGTATTTATGACGAATTCGAAAGATTTGGAAGCACACATCCATATACTACTAACATATATTTAGGAACGATTTGGGGAGGATACATTCAATACCCTGATGGAGTTATAGTTAATAAATATGACCCTAGATTAAGACCTTGGTATGAAGAAGCTATTAAAACCCCAAATGAAGTCGTAATCTCAACACCTTATAAAGATTATAACACTAATAGAGCAATGATAAGTGCATCTTCTATAGTAAAAAACAAAAGTGGAAAAATTGTTGGTGTTATAGGCTTAGATGTAACTTTAAATTATTTATCAAAAATTATTTCAAGCAATATTCAAAATAACGATAGCTATTCATTTGTTTTCACAAAAGATGGCACTATAATTGCACACCCAAATAATAAATTGAATTTTAAAAATATAAAAGGACTAAACTTATCAGATAACTATAATATTAGCAACTATTCAAAATTTTTTACTGAAAAAAATAGCGATTTTGAAACCATTATAAATGGTCAAGACGTTTTTGTTAACGTATATAATTCCTCGATAAATGGATGGAAAATTGCAACTGTAACGCCAAAAAGTATTTTAACAACCGAAGTAAATAATACCATTTACTTTATAATATTTATAAGTGTAATTTTGATAATTATTTCTTTAATAATAGTTATTATGATATTAAAGAAAATTACTACGCCAATTTCTGAACTAACTTCATTAATGAAAGAAGCGGAAGAGGGAAACTTATGTATTCAATCAAACATAAATACTAACGATGAATTTCAAAGGTTAGGCAATTCTTTTAATTCTATGATAAAACAATTGAAATTAAATTATGAAGAATTAGCTGCACTATATGAACAATTAGCTGCTACTGAAGGAACTCTTAGAACACAATACGATGAACTTCAATATAGTCAGAAAATATTAAAAAAAGGGGAAGAAAGATATCGTCTTGCATTAGATGGAGCTAACGATGCAATTTGGGAGTTGGACCTAGAAAATCATAAATTTTTTGTATCAGACAAATTTTATGAAATGACTGGATACAAAAGAAATAGTAAACATAAAATAAAGTATTTATTTAACAATTTAATTCACCCAAAGGATAAAAGTAAAGCAAAAGATGCACTTCTAGAGCATATAAACAACAACACACCCTTATACCAATCTGAATTTAGAATAAAGAAAGAAGATGATTCTTATATTTGGATTTATAATAGGGGAAAAGCTCTAAGAAATGAAAATGGTCAAGCTACTAAATTAGCTGGGTCAATAACAGATATTACGGATAGAAAAGTCTCGGAAAAAAAGATATTATACATGGCACATTATGACGAACTTACAAATCTGCCTAATAGAAGTTATTTTATGAATAAAGTTGACGAAAAACTTATAATGGCAGAAAAAAATAATACTAAATTTGTTATCCTATTTATAGATTTAGATAACTTTAAAATTATAAACGACACTTTAGGACATGACTTAGGTGATATGCTATTAAAAAATATTTCTAACAAATTTAAAAATTTAATATATAAAAGTGATTTAGTATGCAGGTTAGGTGGAGATGAATTTGTTATACTTCATAAGTTTGAAAAGGAAGAAGATATAATATTAATTGCAGATAAAATAATCGATATGTTTAAAAATTCTTTTGAAATCGCTGATAAGCAAATATTTATAACAGCAAGTATAGGCATATCAGTATACCCTGAGGATGGAAATGATGTAAAAAGCATATTGAAAAATTCGGATGCTGCTATGTACAAAGCTAAAGAATTAGGCAAAAATAGATATGCTTTTTATGATAAAGCAATGTTTTTAAAACTTCAAAGGAAAAATCAAATTCAGAATATACTTAGAAAGGTAATTGAAAATAATGAACTTTTGTTATATTTTCAACCTCAATATAACCCTAATAACAATGAAATTTTTGGCTTTGAAGCTCTTTTGAGATTAAAAAGCAAAGAACTTGGTTTTATTTCTCCAATGGAATTTATTCCTGTAGCTGAAGAAACAGGATATATTAACAGTATAGGAAAATGGGTATTAGAAGAAGCGGTAAAGCAATGCCTAAAATGGATAAAAAGTGGGTTTAAATTTAAAAGTATAAGCATAAATATTTCAGCGGCCCAACTAAATCAACCAAATTTTTACAATATGATTTGTGACACAATAAATAAGTACAAAATAGATCCAACATTAATTGAACTTGAAATTACCGAAACCTTGCTTATGCAATCTATAGATGCAAATATAAAAATATTAGATAAATTAATGAAAATGGGAATAAGAATTGCTTTAGATGATTTTGGAACAGGTTATTCCTCGCTAAACTATTTAAGAGAAATTCCTATTTCTACTCTCAAAGTTGATAAATCCTTTATTGATAATATGACTTCAAATACAAAGGAAGGAAAGATAATAAAAAATATATTAGAGATGGCTCACAGTATGGATTTAAAAGTAATAGCTGAAGGAGTGGAAAATGAACAGCAACTTATGACGCTCAAAAACATGAATTGTGATTATATACAAGGTTATTATTATAGTAAGCCTCTCCCTGCAAATGAAATAGAAGAACTTTTGAAAAAAAATTGTAGTGCTTTAATAAAAATTCGTTAACAGATTGTAAATTTATGTATATATAATATATAAAGAAAACCAATCTTTAACGAAGGAGTGAAAAGTAATGTATAGAGGAATAGATATATTTTCCGAAACAAATGTTGTAAATTGGAAAGAAGTAAAAAATAGTGGTATACAAATTGTATATATAAAAGCTACTGAAGGTGTTTCTTATGTTAATCCAATTATGATTTCGCAATATAATGGTGCAAAAAGTGCCGGGCTTCAAGTTGGCTTTTATCATTTTGCTTCAACAAATAGCATGATAGCACAATATAATCATTTTATGTCAACTATAAACGGATATAATCAAGATTTAAAGCCATGTTTAGATTATGAAATTAACAATGCAAATTACAGCTTTATTAATCAATTTATGGCACAAAACTCTAATTTAATATTTTATAGCTATCATTATATAGCAGACAACTGTGGATTACCAACTAGCAAAATATGGATAGCAGAGCCAGGAACTTCTCCAGTTACCACCAAAGGTTATGTAGGTATTCAATATTCATGGACTGAAAAAGTTAATGGTATTACTAACACTGATGTAGATATGAGCTTATTTGATAATAGTGTATTGAATAACAGCAATAATCCTATAACAAATCCTGTATTTATTATACAATCTCAATTAAATGTCATGACAAAGGCTGGACTAGTAACAGATGGAATAATGGGTCCTAAAACTATTAGTAAGATAAAACAATTTCAACAAATTGTAGGAATAACAATAGATGGAATATGGGGACCTGAGTGCGCTAATGCAACTAGCAAAATATATTCAATGCCATTATGTGGAATCCCTTATCGTCAGCCAATTCCAACTAGATTAATACAATTTCGAATGGGAATTGCAATTGATGGTATTTATTGGACTCAAACTGAAGCTAGCGTAAAGAGATGGCAAAGTGCTAATGGACTAGTTCCTGATGGAATTTTTGGTCCATTAAGCTGGGGAAAACTTTTGAGTTAATACAAACCTTATTGCAAGTGCTCTTGTATATAATTGTCTAAAAATTTATATAACCCTATAATTTCTTCTGTTTGTGGCAAGCATTTTGTTAAATCTTCTAAAATATTTTTAGTCTTTATGTATTTAAAAGAAAATGGGAAATTTAAATCTAAAATCCATCCTAATTCATATAATTTTCTGTCATTGTAGCATTTAAGCTGGCTATTGCTTAATTTTCTGCCAGCTAATATTTCTTTTATTATATTTTTATTATAGTCTTCAGTAAAGGGCAAGTTATCCAAAGCAGGATTTGGATTTAGTTGTCTTTCTTTTTCATGTTTTAAAATCACTCTATAAATATCTAGTTTGTCTGCATCTCTAATAATTTTGCAAAATATAGCTTCCTCTCCTAATAAACTATTAGGCAATTCTTTTTTATTATGATAACAAATTGCTTTTGTTATTATATCTTTTGTTTCTTCCGGTAAATTATGCAGTACTTTGTGCTCTTCAAGTATTCTAATTCCAAGGATTGAATGGTTCACCGATAGATTATCTCTAAAAGTTTTATACTTTTTAAATTGCTCAAATCTTCCTATATCATGAAATAAACCTATAATTTCAGCAATACTTTTTTCTTCTTCTGAAAGCTTTAAAGAATTTGCAATTTCTAATGAGTGTTTTGCAACCTTCAAGGTATGCTCTTCTTTCAACTTTATGTTTTGATTAACAAGTGCATCCTCTCCATAAAAACCTTTAACATATAAATCAAACCAATTATAATAACTATTTATCATTTAAATTCACCTCAAGTTAAATGTGTTGTATTAATATTATAGCATAATAAAATTGAATTTTGATTTTATTAAGAAAAATAGTATAATTCTTATATGCAAGATTTTATAAAGAAAAGTGAGGTGAGAGGACTTTAGAAAGATTATTTCTAAAGGTCCTAAATATTATGTTAAAAGATCAAATTAAAAAAGATGAAATAGCTGCAATGAAAGCTAAAGAAAAAGCTAAAGTTAGTGTTTTAAGATTGATAAGTGCTGATATTAAAGGTTATGAAGTTAATGAAAGGCAAGATATTACTGATGAAGGTGTAATAAAAATAATTGAAAAAAATATTAAACAAATAAAAGAAACATTAGAATATGCACTTAAAGCTAGCAATGAAGAAAAAATAGCTGAAGGTAATTTTGCACTTGAAGTTTTAACTCCATATCTTCCAAAGCAGTTAGAGGAAAGTGAAGTTGAAGCGATGCTAAACCAAATTATTAAAGATGGAAATTATACTTCAAAAGATATGGGGAAAATAATGAAGGAAATAATGCCAAAGATTGCAGGAAAGTTTGAAAGAGCTAAAATCAATCCATTGGTTAAGAAATTGTTAGGATAATATTGAAATAAGGGGATCATTTATGAATAACATAAAATTAAGTAGAGATAAAAAAGAAGAAATGATTACTGCCATAAAGGATTATTTTAAAAATGAAAGAGATGAGGATTTAGGAGAACTTGCAGCAGGTCTTCTATTAAATTTTATAATAGAAGACCTTGCAAAAGAATTTTATAATCAAGGTGTATTTGATTCCTATAAATATATGAATGATAAGATAGAAGACTTATTGTCAATACAATTATGATAGCTTTTTAGAAATATTGCATATGGCAGAAATCAACATGTTCGTATCATGTTCGGCGTACTGGATAAATGAATAATATGCACCTTGAATGATATAAGTCAGCATTACATTTTTTTCAAAATCACTTTCGTATTCAGGATATTTTTCAAATATAAGTTTTCTTACGCCTCGTTCAATTTTTTGTGGTAAATTACTTATTCTATTGCCTTGGAATATTATTTTGAGTAATGCAAATTGGCTGTTAAAGGATACTAAAAGTTCCTCTATAAATAAAGCAGGATCAGTTAATAATGCTTCTGGATGAAATATATTTTTCAAAACATTATTAATTAATTCTGTTTCTAGAGAATCTGATAAATCATATATATCTTTGTAATGAAGGTAAAAGGTTGCTTTGTTTATTACAGCAACTTCAGACAACTCTTTAACAGTAATCTTTTCTAAAGGCTTTTTAGAACGTAATTCGATAAATGCATTAATAATACTTTTTCTAGTTTTCTCTATTCTTAAATCCATAAATTGTCCTCTTTTCTCAACATATTTTTAAATTCGTCGATTAATAGACATAATTTAATATTTGATTATGGAAAATATTTGATTATATTATAGAATTAATTATAGGGAATAAATAGACATTAATCAATTAAAAAGTTGGGGGAGACAAAATGGATTTTTATGGTTTTTATACTGGACAAGAATTTGAAGCATATAATTTTCTAGGAGCTCATGTAGAAGAAGAAGGTGTTACCTTTAGAACCTTTGCACCAAATGCAATAAAAATTGCAGTTATTGGAGAATTTAATAATTGGACTGAAACATATATGGAAAAGGTACATGATGGGAATTTTTACGAATGCTATATACAAGATGCAAAGCCAGGAATGATGTATAAGTATAGAATATATATTAAAGATGGTGATTTTGTTGAACATTGTGATCCATACGGATATGGAATGGAGCTTAGACCTAATAGTGCTTCTATTATTAGAAATTTGGATGAATACATATTTAAAGATGAAAAATGGATGAAATCTCGAACGGATTGTATCGATAAACCTTTAAACATATATGAAGTCCATTTAGGTTCTTGGAAAAGGAAGTCAAAAGAAGAAACAGGATGGTTTAATTATTCTGAATTAGCAGACCTTATTATACCATATGTAAAGCAAAGCAATTACAATTATATTGAAATCATGCCTGTTAGTGAGCATCCTTGTGACGAATCATGGGGATACCAAAATACTGGTTTTTATAGTCCAACTTCAAGATATGGAACTGCAGATCAATTAATGGATTTTGTGAACAAATGTCATTTAAATAATATTGGCGTAATAATGGATTTTGTACCAGTACATTTTGCTGTAGACTACTATGCTCTAGCAAAATATGATGGTACAGCCTTATATGAATATCCTCATTCAGATGTATGTTATAGTGAGTGGGGAAGCTGTAATTTTATTCATTCAAGAGGGGAAGTTAGAAGCTTTCTTCAATCTGCAGCAAATTATTGGATAGAAAAATATCATTTTGATGGTCTTAGAATAGATGCAATAAGAAATATAATTTATTGGCACGGTAACCCAGATAGAGGAGAAAATAAAAGCTCAATAGAATTTATTAAAACTATGAATAAGGTTTTGAAAGAAAAATATCCTTCAGTCATTTTAGCAGCAGAAGATTCAACAGCTTATCCTATGGTAACAAGAAGTGTAGAAGATGGGGGACTGGGTTTTGATTATAAATGGGATATGGGCTGGATGCACGATACCCTTGAATATTTTAAAATACCACCTGAATATAGAGCAGAACATTATCATAAATTAACTTTTTCAATGTTTTATTTTTATCACGAAAACTTTTTATTATCGCTTTCACATGATGAAGTTGTTCATGGAAAAGCAACTATACTTCAAAAAATGTATGGTGACTATAATTTAAAATTTCCTCAAGCTAGAGCTTTTTACATGTACATGTATGCTCATCCAGGAAAAAAATTAAACTTTATGGGTAATGAGCTAGGTCACTTTAGAGAGTGGAGTGAAAAAAAGGAACAAGATTGGATTTTATTAACCTACCCAGCACACATATCATTTAATAAATTTATGAAAGATTTAAGCAAGCTGTACTTGAAATATCCAGCACTTTATAAGGAGGACTATAATGATGATGGTTTTAAGTGGATTGATTGCCATCAAGAAGAAAGATGCATATACGCCTTTCAAAGAAAAGCTGGTTCTCAAAGAATAATTGCCGTTTTTAATTTTTCAGATAAAGACCAAGATGATTATGAGCTCACAGTGGGAGAGGGAAAGAAAATCAAAATAATAATTGACAGCAATATGAAAAAATATGGTGGCACTAGAAAGTCAGATGTTTGCAAATATGAAGCATTAATCGATGGCAAACTATCCATAGATCTCCCACCCTTCACCTCCAGATATTACTTAGTAAACTAACTAGGGGTTTGGGCGTGCCCATGTACCATCATGAACCAAGATTAATCACTCTCTACGGATGGTGACACAATCTATTTTCTCGTAGGGTATAGGGCTTATTAGTAAAACAACAGAGCTGTCGCACTAAATAATTAGAGCGACAGCTCTGTTGTTTCATTTCTACACATAACCAGCTAATAAAAATAATATTTTTATAGCATATTCGATTGCAGCGAATACTTTATTGAATAATTTCACTAAAGCTTACAAATAATAAATTATATTTAATAAATCGAGGTGTTTTTATGTGGTATAATACGGCTTTAATTCTAACGTCATTGATTTATTCTGTTATTACAATTTTTATATGTATAGGTGTAATAGCAAAAAAGAAATATAATTTTTTAATCGATAATATTATAACCTATGTAACCATTATATCCTTTCTTGTATTACAATATTTTTATCACTTTGATATCAATATTTTTGTTTTAAGTTTAGTATTGCTTACACTATTTATTCATCACTTTATAGGTCAATACTTAAATTATTATTATAAATCAAAGTATTTTGATAGATTTTTGCATATATTAGGGTCCTTTTCCTTTTCTATTTTTTCATATTTAATTTTAGAAAAAATAGCATCCGAAAAAGTATATTCAAAAATATACGTATTTATAATAATATCAGCAATTGGTATTTCACTTGGTTCTATTTTAGAAATTTATGAGTTTACTTTAGACAGTATTAAACACTCCAAAAATCAAAAAGGTCAGACAGACACTAATTTTGATATAATTTCAAATATTATAGGCTCTATTGTTGCTGCAATCTTTTACATTATAGCTGTTATATAAGTTTTAATTTATTAGGAAATTATCCTAAGCCACTTTAACATTATCATAACCATATTTTAACACAGAATAAATTACAATTTACTCCTTTTTGAATACATTATAGATATAGGCATTTAAAATATAATTTATAATGAATTTGATGGAGGAAAAAAATGAAAGTTGCTTTGTTTACTGATACCTTTTTACCTCAAATTAACGGAGTCACAAATACATTATCAAAGCTTATGGACTATTATAAAACTAAGAACATAGAATACCTTATTTTTGCACCAGATACTTATTCAAACCTTGACAGTAACGTAAATGTAGAAAAATTTGCCAGCCTTAAATTTATTTTATATCCAGAATGTAGACTATCTTTTCCAAATATTTTTAGAATTAAAAATACTCTTTTAGAATTCAATCCACAAGTCATTCATAATATAACCGAATTCAATATGGGCATAGCAGGTTTAACTTATGGAAAGAAACTTGGTATTCCTACCATATCAAATTACACAACAAATTTTGCTGATTATCTAAAATACTATAATTTAAATATTTTTGAGAATGCTGCATGGAATTATATGAGATGGTTTCATAATCAAAATGATATTACCTTATGTCCTTCCCTTGAAACTCTTAAGTTAATCAATGAAAAAGGTATTGAACATACAGGTATTTTTTCTAGAGGAATTAGCACAATACAATTTAATGAAAATTTTAGAAGCATATCCTTACGAAAAAAATTTGGCATAAATGATAAAATTGTCCTATTATATGTTGGCAGAATTGCTGTAGAAAAAGATATTGATATTTTGGCAGCAGCATACAATAACATTTATAATAAATATAAAAATAAAGTATCATTAATAATTACTGGTGATGGTCCAGAATTAGAGAAATATAAAAGAACCTTTCCTAAGAACACTATTTTTACTGGTTATAAAAAAGGAGATGAACTTTCAGAGATTTATGCATCTAGCGATATTTTTGTTTTTCCTTCACCTACTGAGACCTTTGGCAATGTAGTTTTGGAAGCTATGGCATCTGGTATTCCTGTTATTGCAGCAAACAAAGGCGGGGTAACCGATACTGTTAAAAACGGTGTAAATGGTGTTTTGTTCAATGCTGGAAACTCATTAGATCTTGAAAAAAAGATAATTGAGTTAATAGAAAATGCGTCATTATATAATTTTCTTAAAAGCAATACCATTTTAACAGCTAAAGAAAAATCCTGGAATAAAGTTTTCGATAATTTGATTTGTACCTACGAAAACATAATATACAGGTCACAAGACAATAAAGAAATTTCATAAATAATTAAATTTTTATGAACTGCTGCACTAAAAATTAGTGCAGCAGTTTTTTGCTTAAAATATAAATTTATTAACAATTCTATTTATATTTTAAATATTAATCTACAATATGCATATAATTCTACATATTATTGCATAAAAAATTATATATATTTATATTAACCATTATATTTTTATATCTTGACATTTATTTTAAAAGTTTTAAAATAGTAAGTAAATATTAACTTACTAAAAGGTGATTTTTATGAAAACTACGTTAATCACAAGAAAAGAAAATATAGTATTTAGTATTATCGATTTAATTAATGAAATAGGATTAAAA
>JAJXWJ010000021.1 GCA_021781655.1 Bacillota bacterium
TTAAAAAATTTTTTTAAAAAGGTCTTTTTGTCATGCACATTTCTATAATTAGTTGATTCAAATGGTTTTGAAACCCTAATAGCTGCTATTGCAGCTCTATGAGAATCATTATTAATCGACTATACTATAAAATTTATATCCCCATTTTTATTAATATTTATAGCAATTATTATGCCACGGTACTGTATCATACTTTTTACCCTATATTTAATACTGTTCTTTTAATAAATCAAACAAAATAATACACTTATTAATATTTATGATACACTCATCTCATTTTTTCGATACACTTTGTTTGTTTTTGACTGATTTTTTTTGATTAAGTGTCCATTTTTTTCACTTATGCGTATTTATTATCGAATTATTATTTGCTATAATAATTATTACATTAAGGTAAAGGGGGTAGTTATTTTGAAAAGAATAGACAAAATCTATAATTATATTTTTGAAAATTCACAAAAAATTACTAAAAACGATTTAAATACTAACGTCGGCTTCACCTCTTCTGAAATATCTGAAAAATTAAATATTTTAAGAAACAATGTAAGTATGGAACTAAATGAATTACTTCGTCAAGGTAAAATAATCAAAATCAAAGTAAGACCAGTTCTATATTTAGATAGAGCTACTATGGAAACTATTATCAATAGAAAACTATCAAATGATAGTTTAGAATTTAGAGATATATCTGAAATTACTGGCACTAATGCTTTAAATATAACCAATCCTTTTAATGACTTAATTGGCTTTGAAACTAGTTTAAGATACCAGGTTGAACAAGCTAAAGCTGCCCTATTATATCCACCTAATGGACTACATACATTAATAATTGGTCAAACTGGGGTCGGGAAAACACTCTTTGCTAAAATGATGTTTAACTATGCAAAGTATTCAAAGCGATTAACTGAAACCGCACCTTTTGTTACCTTCAACTGCGCTGATTATTATAATAACCCCCAACTTTTAATTTCACATATTTTTGGGCATACTAAAGGCTCTTTTACTGGTGCTGATATAGAAAAAGATGGTATAGTTCAAAAAGCTAATGGAGGAATATTATTTTTAGATGAAATTCACAGATTGCCTCCTGAAGGTCAAGAAATGTTATTTTATTTTATGGACACAGGCACCTTTAACAAACTGGGTGATACAGAGCGTTTTAGAAAATCCAATATGTTAATAATTTGTGCTACTACAGAAGATCCTAGCTCAGCATTGCTAAAAACCTTTGTAAGAAGAATACCAATAGTAATCAATATACCAAGTTTTGACAAACGCTCAGCAAAAGATAAATTGGATATAATTAAGTTTTTATTATCAAATGAAGCTCATAGAGTTAATAAAAAAATAAAAATCGAGCCTGATGCTGTAAAAGCACTAATTGGAAGCACCTCTTATGGAAATATAGGTCAAATGAAATCAAATATACAACTGGTATGTGCCAAAGGATTTTTAAACAGCCTAAACGATAAGGATGAAATTAAAATAGATTTTAAAAATCTTCCTACTGAAATCAAAAATGGCTTGTTTTATTTAAGTGGTAAGCGTAAAGAGCTTGAAGAAATTTCATTATATTTAGATTGTCCTCTTATCATAACTCCAGAAGGACACAAGATACTTTCCGATGAAGATGCCTATGAAATGCCTTTTAATCTGTATAAGCTTATTGAAAATAAGACTGCTATACTGAAAGATGGTGGAGCTGATGAAGAGTATATAAATAAATTTATTTCTACAGATATTAATATCCATATTAAATCTTTTTATGATAAATTTAAGAACGATGATCAAGATAGAAACAATCTTTTAAAAATAGTAAATCCAGATATTATAGAATTTGTTGAAGAAATAAAGCTTATGGTTCAAAACACTCTTAATAAAAACTTAAATGAAAGATTTATATATGCTTTAAGTCTTCATCTAAGCTCATTTTTAAACAGAGTAGAAAACAAAAAAGAACTTAAATATTCTGGAAATATATCTAGTATTATAGAAGAAAAGCGGTTTGAATTCAATATAGCCTTGGAAATAAAAGATAGGTTAGAAAAAAAATACAATATAGCAGTTCCTGAAATCGAGGTGACATATCTCACATTATTATTGAGTTCTATTCAATATGAACAAAATAACGAACATGTTGCTATAATTGTTGCTGCTCATGGAAACAATACAGCAAATAGTATGGTAAGTGTTGCTAAGCAGCTTTTAGGCGAATGTGTTATTGCTGCAATTGATATGCCTTTAGATATAAGCCCTACTGAAACTTTAGAAGAAATATCCTTAAAAGCTAAAGAATTAGATATGGGAAAAGGTGTACTTTTACTTGTTGATATGGGTTCCTTGGCAAACTTTGATACGATAATTACTGAAAAAACAGATATTAAAGTTAAAACTATCGATATGGTTTCTACTCCCCTAGTATTAGAAGCAATACGTAAAGCAAATATATTAGACATGGAATTAGAAGACATTTACACTTCTTTAAAAGACTTTAGAGGCTATACCCATAAAGAAGAAAACAATTATACTGTATCGGACAAAATAAATGCAATTGTTACTATTTGCTCTACTGGAGAAGGTACCGCTGAAAAACTTAAAGAATTAGCTCAAAAAATTATTTTAAGCTTAACTGAAGAAGAAATATTAGTAATTCCAATAGGCTTAAAGGATATAAATGAAAGGTTAAACTCCATTAGCAATAACTATAACATTTTATTGACTATAGGAATTACCAATCCAAAAATAAATAAACCTCACATATCTTTAGAATCTTTAATTTCTGGAAATGGTGAGAAAATTTTATCCAATATAATAAAAAACAATTATGCCCATATTGAAGAAAAGAATGAAAGCATAGTTGTAAAAAAACTTTGTGAGGATAGTTTAAATCAATTCCTTACATATTTAAATCCAAACAAAATAATAAGTGTATTATTAAATTTTACTAATGTATTAGAAAATGATTTAAACAAAAAATTTAGTAATTCCATAAGAATACGGTTAATAATACATGTTGGCTGTGCCTTAGAGAGAATGATTGTAAATGACGGCTTAATTTACAAAGATAAAAAAGACAATCTTAATCCATTTTATATTAATTGCATAAAATCCGCAGCTAAAACTTTTAAAACATCACTTAATATTAATCTTTCAGAGGATGAAATATGTTTTATATCAGAAATGCTTTAATAGACTATTATTTTATCATGTTTATGTATCAAAAATATAGTTGTGTATCAATTATGAATATCATTTTAAGTAAATAAAGGGTTTTTACCCTTTATTTTTTTGATACAAACTTTTGGCATGAAAATTGCTATTATATTAACAGACAACAAAATATGGACTAAAAGGAGGTGTAAGAAGATGATAGCTTTAATTATTGGCACTCACGGAAAATTTTCCGAAGAAATTGTTAGATCTTCTGAAATGATATTTGGAAAACAAGATAATATTGCAACTGCAATATTTGAGCCAGGAGAAAGCCCTGATGATCTTGTTCGTAAATATAACGCGGCAATGGACAATCTTAATTGCGAAAACGGAGTATTATTCCTAGTGGATATTTTCGGCGGGAGTCCATATAATGCAGCAAGCAGAATAGTTTCTGAAAAAGAAAATATGGATATACTTACGGGGGTAAACTTACCTATGCTACTAGAAATATATGGCTCAAGAAGCTTTTCTACAATAAAACAACTAGTAGAAATAGGTAAAAATTCAGCTTATGAAGGTATAAAGACCTTTACTGAAATTTTTTTTGAGCAAACTGATGATGATCTTTAACTTTCAGTGATGATATGAAAAAGGTCATATCATCAAAGCCTTATTAAATGAATACGTTTTAAAACAATGAATTGGAGGAAAAAATATGCAAATAAATTTTGTAAGAATAGATGACAGACTAATACATGGACAAGTTGCTACCGTTTGGACTAAAGAATCCAAATGTAACAAAATTATAGCAGTCAGCGATGAGGTTGCAAACGATGCCTTAAGAAAAACCTTAGTTCTTCAGGTTGCACCACCAGGAATCAAAGCATATGTCTTACCTGTAGACAAGGCAGTAGCTGCTTATAAAAATCCAAAATATAACGATTTCAAAGTTCTTTTCTTATTCATAAATCCTACTGATGTTCTTAGAGCTGTGGAAGGAGGTATAGATATTAAATCGGTAAATGTAGGCGGAATGTGTTTCAAGGAAGGAAAAACTCAAATAACAAGTGCTGTATGCGTTGGAAAAGAAGATATTGAAGCTTTCAAAAAATTACATAAAAAAGGAATTGAACTTGAAATAAGAAAATTAGCTAGCGATTCAAAGGTTGATTTAATGAGTAAAATTCAAAATTTATAATTAAATGAAAAGGGGAATTATTTATGAATAGTATACAATTTATATTTGTACTGTTGGTTGCCATGATTACTGGAATGGGCAGTGTTCTGGATGCATTTGAAACTCATAGACCAATAGTTGCTTGTACATTAATAGGGCTTGCTTTAGGGGATATTAAAACTGGTATTATTCTAGGAGGAGAATTAGAGCTTTTAGCTTTAGGCTGGATGAATGTAGGTGCTGCTATGGCTCCAGATTCAGCTCTTGCTAGTGTTGTTTCAGCAATCTTAGTAATCGTTGGACATCAATCCATAGCTGCTGGTATAGCTATTGCCATACCAATAGCCGCTGCTGGACAAGTTTTAACTATATTTGTAAGAACAATCACTGTATTTTTTCAACACCTTGCAGACAAATATGCCGAAGAGTCAAACTTTTTAGCTATAGAAGCTTGCCATGTTGTAGCATTATTTTTACAAGGTCTTCGTGTTGCCATACCTGCTGCATTAGTAGCTGCAGTTGCTGGAACAAGTGGCGTTGAAGCAATGCTTCATGCAATTCCTGTTCCTGTAACAAGAGGTCTACAAATTGCCGGCGGTATGATAGTAGTAGTTGGTTATGCAATGGTAATAAATATGATGGAAGTAAAATATTTAATGCCTTTCTTCTTCGTAGGTTTTGTTCTAGCTGCCTTCACAACATTCTCACTTGTTGGTTTTGGTATTCTAGGCGTATGTGCAGCAATATTTTACATACAACTACATCCAAAATATAGTCAGCCAAAGCTTGTTGATGAATTAGACGAATTATAGGAGGAAATAAAATGAGTGAACATAAATTAACTAAAGGCGATTTAAGATCTATGTTTTTCCGTTCATGGTTTCTACTAGGCTCCTTTAACTTTGAAAGAATGCAAAGTATAGGCTTTTGTGTTACCATGATGCCAGCAATAAAGAGATTATATACAACTAAAGAAGAGCAAAGAGCTGCTTTAAAAAGGCATTTAGAATTTTTTAATACTCATCCATATATGGCTGCACCTATTATGGGAATTACAGCTGCTATGGAAGAAGAAAGAGCTAACGGCGTTCCCATAGATGATACTGCAATAAGCGGTGTTAAGGTTGGTCTTATAGGACCTCTAGCTGGTGTAGGGGATCCATTGTTTTGGGGTACTTTAAGACCTGTATTTGCTGCCTTAGGTGCTTCTTTATCAACGACAGGAAGCCTCATTGGACCATTAATGTTTTTTCTTCCTTTCAATATAATAAGATTATTAACACTTTGGTTTGGTATCCATTATGGATATGAAAAAGGAACTTCTGTTGTAGCTGATGCTTCTGGAAATACGCTTCAGAAAATAACTGAAGGTGCATCTATATTAGGATTGTTTATTATGGGTGCTCTAGTATGTAAATGGACAAGCATTAACATTCCACTAGTAGTTTCAACCGTTAAAGGTGCCGATGGTAAAACAACTATAACAACCGTTCAAAATATACTTGATTCATTGGTTCCGGGACTTATTCCATTATTACTTACATTCTTATGCATGAAATTGTTAAAAAAGAAAATCAGCCCTATTGCTATAATTTTTGCAATGTTTGCCGTTGGAATTATAGGATACATCTTTGGATTCTTGAAATAAGGTTAAAGGAGGAATTCCTCCTTAGCCCATTATTTCTTTTATAAGGTCAGGAGGTTATTTTATGGATAAATTTAAAATGATATGTTTAGATATAGATGGAACACTTTTAAATTCTAAACATAAAATTACTAGCAAAACTAAAGAAATAATACATTACGTTTCAAAAATCAAAAATATTCCTGTAATTTTAGTTTCTGCAAGGATGCCAAAGGGAATTTTATTTTTGCAAAAGGAGTTAGAAATAATAGAACCAATAATATGCTATAGTGGCTCTCTAATATTGGACAAGGCTCAAAATGTAATTCATTGCAATAATATAGATTTCTTGAGCACAGAAGTTTTATATAATGTAATACAAAAAGATAAAGAAATACATATGAGCCTTTATAAAAATGATGATTGGTACATTGAAAGTCACGATTGCTGGTCTGAAAATGAAAGTAAAATAACAAATATAACTCCTACAATTGTTGATTTTAGTAATTTGTTTCATTGTTTTAGAAACTCAGAATCAGGCCCAAATAAAATTTTATGCATGTCAAAGGATGAGAATATTTCGAAGCTAAATGATAAATTAAAAAATAAAAATTATAGCTGCTTAAATATTTATCGCTCTAAACCAACTTATTTGGAAATAATGCCTAATAATTGTTCTAAACCAAATGCGATAAACTTACTTTCAAAACAACTTAAAATAGGACAATCTGAAATAATAGCTTTTGGGGATAATTTTAATGATATAGATATGCTTAAATTCGCTGGAGTTGGAATTGCTATGGGAAATGCACCTGAAGAGGTTAAAGCTGCTGCTAATGCAGTTACCGCCTCTAATGATGAAGATGGAATTTATTATGCACTTAAAAAATTAATAGTTTAAATATTAAAAAGTGGATTTAACTCCACTTTTTAATATACCCAAATCAAAGTATCTCTAGAAACTTGTAGTCCAAGTTTCTTTTGCAGTGCTATTGATTTAATATTATCTTCTAAAATTTGTACAAATGGAGTAAAGCCTTCTTTAAGGTTATTATTTATCATAAAACTTTCAAGAGCTGAGCCATAACCAAGTTTTCTATACTTAGGAAATACTTCTAAAAGCCCAATGCTTCCTTCAAAATGATTTCCAACGAAGCCTACAAGGTTTCCAGCTTTATATCCACCATACAATTTGCCTTCCTTCAAAAGCTTCTCTACATCATTTTTAGCTAGCATTTTATAATGCTCTGAAATAACTTCAAGCTGATTTACTTCCAATTTCTTAATATGTAAATTTTGTTCAATTTCTATGCTATCCTTACTTGTATACACAGCTTGAAAACAGTATTGCGTTCTATTTAAATCGAATTTATTTTTTGCATAATCCACCATATATTTTTGATGTAAAACAAGTAATTTGCACTCTGTTAAGCTATCTATTAATTGTACTCCTTTTTCATAATTTTCCACTGCAAGCATATATGCTCCACTGTCTTGTTCCTTTAAAAGCACTCCATCTGTACTAGCATAAAGTACCTTTGCTGTATTTCTATTAATTGGCTCTATCATTCCCATGTAAAGCAGTGGATCTTTGTTTAAGTATTCAATTGCTCTACTTTTCATGTAAACCTCCATTTTAAACTTTTTCATTTACCTTCCAAACGTAACTTTTGCCTTTTCCATCATCTTTATAATTGGCAAATTATACGGACATCTTTTTTCACAAGCTCCACATTTTATACAATCCTTTGCAGTAGCTTTTAAAGTATTATACCTATCCTCAGCCCAGCCTTCAAGATTATATCTTTCTTTGTATCCAGCAAAAAGAAATACACTAGGTATATCAATTCCTTTAGTGCATGGTGCACAATAACCGCATCTTCTGCAAAATTCACTACCTAATTGTTTTTTTATACCATTTATCTTATTTATTTCTTCATCATTTAAAGGCTTAATATCATTACCTGCTGTAGCATTTTCTTCAACTTCCTTTAAATCTGCCATTCCGGGAATAACTGTAGAAACATTTTCATTATTTAATATATATTTTAGAGCTAGGGCTCCATCCGTAATTGCACCACCTGCTAATGGCTTCATAACTATTACACCTATATCTAACTCCTTAGCTCTTTTAAATAAGTCTTCTGCCTGATTTTCAACTATGTTATAAGGATACATTACAGTTTCAAATTTTCCGCTTTCAATAGCAACCTTTAAAACTTCCAAGCTATGGAAGGTTGCGCCAATATGCCCGATTTTTCCTTCCTCTTTAGCCTTCAAAAGTGCTTTGTAAGCTCCATTTTCACTAAAAATAGCTTCATATTGCTGCATATCTTTAATATTATGAACTTGGTATAGATCTATGTAATCTGTCCTTAAATTGTTAAGACTAATTTGAATATCCTTTTCCATACTGTCAAAATCTCTACACATAGATTTTGTTGCAATTATCCAATTTTTCCTTCTACCTTCAAGAGCATAACCAATAAACTCTTCTGATACAGTATAGCCTCTTGCCGTATCTATGTAGTTTATCCCTAACTGTTCTGATTTTATTATTGCTTCCTTTGCTCCATCTTTATCCGTTCTTTGAACCGGTATTCCTCCAAAACCTACTACTGAAACCTTTAACCCTGTTTTCCCTAATTGCTTATATATCATTTTTTTCACCTACTTTTATTAATATCCAAGTTCTTTTCCTACTATTATAACTTTTATTCTTCCCTTTCTACCCTGCCTTCTAATTAATACGTATTCATTGCAAATTCTTTCTTCACTACTGCAATCCATACAATAACCTACTTTTGCACAAGGTGTTTTTCTGTTTAGTCTTTTCGCATTTCCTGGTGCTGAGATAGCCTTATTTCTTTCTATAGCTTCTTCTTCATCCCTTACTATTTTATTTGTTCCAACTATAACGATTACCTTGTCCGGTCCATAAAGCATAGCTGCTACCCTGTTACCATTACCATCAACATTATAAAGTTCACCGTCTTCTGTAATAGCATTACTGCTCACTAAATAACTATCTGCAAAAAAACTTTTCCTATATATTTCTTTAAGTTCATCACTTGTTATACTATCTTTATATCTATCTAAAAATTTGTAATTGCCATCTCTTAATAAATCTATAATTCCAGTTTCAAAAAGTGTCATAGAACCGCCAACTGCAACTATTTCACCTTCTTTTATTATTTCTTTTACTTTGTCCAAAGCCTCTAATTCATCTTTTACATAAAAAGCTTCCATGTTGTTTTTCTCTAAATTTGCCATAGTCCTTTTTACTTTTTGTTCTACTATCCAAGAGCTGATATTATCCATTATTGTTCCTCCTTCTATTTGACTTAATATTATAATTATATCACAAAAATATCAGCTTATTGTAGCCTGAAAATACTAAAAAGAGGCTGTCACAGAGTATTTTCATATGCGATAGCCTCTTCCTTTATTTTATTTTATTTAATTGTGTAAGATCGTACGGAGTTTTTTGATATACATAATAATTTAGCCAATTAGAATATAATAAATTGGCATGCCCTCTCCAAGTAACCAAAGGCTCATTTTGTGGATCATCATTAGGAAAATAATTTTGTGGAACCTTTATATTTAAACCTTTTTCAATATCTCTATCATATTCCCACTTTAAGGTTGTAGAATCGTATTCTGCATGTCCCATAACAAATATCTGTCTACCCTCCATACCTTGAACAATGTATATACCAGCTTCGTCTGAATATGCTAAAATTTCAAGTTCTGGAGTTTCTTCAACATCTTCCTTTTTAATTCCCGTATGTCTAGAATGAGGTGCCATAAATATGTCATCAAAACCTCTTAATAACTGTGTATTTTTTTTAGTTATATTATGAGAATAAACTCCAAATATCTTTTCTATAAGCATATGTTTTTTTATTTTATAGTGATAATATAAGCCTGCTTGTGCACCCCAACAAATATGAAAGGTTGAAAAAACATTTGTCTTGCTCCACTCAAATATTTCCTTTAGTTCTTCCCAATAGTTTACTTCTTCAAATTCCATCTGTTCTACTGGTGCACCAGTTACTATAAGTCCATCATATTTTTCATTTTTTATTTCATCAAAGGTGTTATAAAATTTAACTAAATGTTCCTCGGAAATATTTTTTGATATATGACTTTTAGGATGCAGCAAAGTTATATCAACCTGTAAAGGTGAATTACTTAATAGTCGCATAATTTGTGTTTCCGTTTCAATTTTTGTAGGCATTAAATTTAAAATTGCAATTTTTAGTTGCCTGATATCTTGCTGAAAAGCTGAACTTTCCTTCATTACAAATATATTTTCATTATTTAATGTTTCAATAGCAGGCAAATCATCCTGTATTCTTATAGGCATGCTAAATCAACCCTCCCAATAACTTTATGTAAAATACATTATAACATAGTTTCCGAATAAAATTTATTTATTTCTATAATAATGTAAATTTTGATAACAATATTACTATATTAAATTATGAGATTATTTATTATTTGATAATTGTTATTGATTGTAATAATTAAAAGTGTTATGCTAATAATATAAATATAAAGGAGTTGGTAAATATGAAAAATACGAATGTTAAAATATCTATAATTGGCGCTGGCTTTGTTGGTTCCACTACTGCTTTTGCTTTAATGATGAGCGGTCTTGCATCTAACATAGTAATAGTTGACATAAATAAAAATAAAGCAGAGGGAGAAGCTATGGATTTATCTCATGGAGTTCCTTTTGTAAGTCCAATAGATATTACAGCTGGAGATTATTGTGATACTAAAGATTCTGATATAGTGATAATAACTGCTGGTATAGGTCAAAAACCCGGTGAATCAAGACTTGACGTTATTGATAAAAATCTTGCCGTATTTAAAACTATAGTTCCTGAAATAGTAAAGTATAGTCCTAATAGTATATTGCTTGTAGTGTCAAATCCTGTAGATATTTTATCATATATTACTTATAAACTTTCTGGTTTTCCTAAAGAAAGAGTTATCGGCTCTGGAACAGTTTTAGATACTGCAAGGTTTAGATACTTATTAAGTGAACATTTTGATATTGATGCTAGAAACATTCACACCTATATATTAGGTGAGCATGGTGATTCTGAAATTGCAGCTTGGAGTCTTACAAATATTGCCGGTATGAATGCAGATGAATATTGTGACACTATATGCAAGGAATGTGATGGAAATATTAAACTTGATATATATAATAACGTCAAAAATGCTGCATATAATATTATAGAAAAAAAGGGAGCAACCTACTATGCCGTGGCTTTAGCAATTAAAAAAATAGTAGAAGCCATATTAAGAAATGAAAAATCTATATTAACTGTCTCAACCTACCTTGAAGGTCAATATGGAATTAATGATCTTTATCTAGGCCTCCCAAGTGTAGTTGGAGATACTGGAGTTTCAAAAATCGTCGATGTTCCTTTAAACAATGAAGAGCTTGAAAGTCTTAAAGCTTCTGCTAAAACTTTAAGAGAAGTGCTAAATAAAGCAAATATATGAAAAAAATAATTTTTAATCATCATTGAAATAATTATTAAAACCCTCGATAATATATTATATAATATATTAAGAAAAGGGGTTTTTTTTGTGCCTGATTTATCAAATATTTCTAATTTAATGAAAAATACCAATATAGAAACCAGTGGAAAAACCTCATTGCAAGTAGGTGACGTCTTTTCTGCTAAGGTTGTTCAAAATAGTAAAGACAGTTCTGAAATTGTATTAAAACTAAGTGATGGAAGTCAAATAATAGCAAAAGTAGATGGAAATCCACTTGTCAATGTTAATGGAATGCAAAAATTTCAAGTTGAAGGTTCTCATAATGGAGAACTTATAATAAAGCTTCTTCCTCAAAATCAAGAAACTTCTGTAGGCTTAGATACCGCTATGCTTAATATTTTGAAATCAGCTTTAGGAAATAACTTAACCTCAAAAGACATAACTCTTGCAAAAACCTTATTAAAATTCAATATTCCATTTACAAAAGAAAACATTGCAAATTTAAAATCTATATTAGACTTTAAGAGCACTGTAACAGCTAGCCCAACTAAAGTCAGCCAATTTATAGATAAATTTTTAAATAGCCGAGGAATAACTACTACTGGCACTGAATTTAGCTCTAAAAAAGCTATTCTTCAAAATTTTTTTGAACAATTAAAAAATTCAAGTGAGGATGACATTGCAACACTTATTGAAAATAAGCTAGATTTATCTCCAGAAAACTTAAAGAGTTTAAATACTATATTTAAAAAAGAAGGTACTATTTACAATAAGCTTAATGCTATAAATGAAAATTTAAATTCTTCTTCTAATTCCACTGACTTTAAACTTTCTACAAAAACCATTGAATTTATTGATAATATAATAAAAACAAATAACCCAAGTTTTCCAGAAGACATTGTTAAAAATGAAAGTTCTACAATTAAAAATGGTCCTCAGTTAAAAAATCCAATTCCAATTCCAATTTCATCAAAAAATGATGAGATATACAATAATAGTTCTGATACCTTAAAAAGCAATGAAATACAACTAAAAAGTCTTTCGCTTGATATCAATATTACGGAAAAAAGTACAATTGCTTCAAACAAAAATATCAATCCTAAATTTGACTTTACTGCTAAAAACACCAATATTTCAGAAAATAATAAAGAACTATCTTTTGAGCTTAAAAATGAAAATATACCTGAAAATTTCTCTAATGCTAAGCTTATAGATTATGACCAAAATAAAAACATCGCTAGTTTTTCTCTTAAGGATGTCACTATTTTGACAGGTAATCTTGAAACTAATACTATTTTAAAAATAGATATTAACAATTTTAATATTAAAGACCTTGTTGAAAACAAAATATCATTAACCAATACAACGATAAAAGTACCAAAAACAAATGAAAACTATCAAAATGAACCAATAGAAAATGAAATAAAACAATATATAAATAGCAATCCTAAAAACTTAGATGTTTTGATAAAAAATTATTTTATCAGCAAAAATATACCAATAAATAGTAAATTGTGGATAACTTCATCGAACATTTTAAGAACCCACTTTAAGGAATTAATAGATCCTACTACTACAAAACCAGAAACAGAGCTTGCTCCTTCAACTGAAACTAAGACTTTAAATTCTAGTAAGTCTCTAGCTTTAACTGAAACTTTAGATTCAAATAAAACTTTAGATTCAAATAAAACTTTAACTACTTCTAAGAATTTAAGTCCAACTAAAACTTTAACTAGTAGTCAAACTTTAACTACTAGTCAAACTTTAAGCAATACTAAAATTTCAAATCAATCTAAAAATGACTTAATTGATGATTTTGCAAAAATTATTAATGATATGATGCCTAAGGCTGAAAATAAGCTTGAAGAAAAGCCATTAACTTTTAATCTATTTAATACTGCTGAAAAAATAAACCTTTCAGATAGTAAAACAATCATTCATGAAATAAATGCTAAAATCGATGAAATGAAAGACACTATTACTAAGCTTTCAAATATAAGTAGCACTGATATTAATAAAGTAGTAGAAACTATAAAAAATAATATCAATGATTTTAAAGTATTCAATACAATAAGTGAAAACTATTATTATGTTGATGTTCCTATAAAATATCAAGATAATGATTATAACTGCAAGCTTATAGTAAAAGATGATAGGCAAAATGGAAAAGCTATAGACTCTAAAAATATTAAACTTGCTACATCCATTAGCACCTTAAATATGGGGGTAATCGATGCGTATATAAATGTAAATAACAAAAATATAAACATCGATATAAAAGCTGAAGAAAAATGGACAGGTGTAATTTCCTTTTCAAAAGATAACTTAAAAAATTTGCTCGACGAAAAAGGTTTTTACACAAAAATAAATGTTGAAAAGAAAGATGAAGACTTAAACATAGTAAACTGCAGACAATTTTTCAATAGCGATTCTAGCTTCAATTTTGATACTATAGCTTAAATAGTACCTCTGGCACCTTTGGGGTCAGGTACCTTGGGGTCAGGTACCTATTTTTTTAATCTGAATACTTTTCTAGAAGGTTTTCTTTGATTTGCCACAATTGTTTTGACAAATCCACATAATATTTATGAGGACATTCAAATCTTAGTACTTCCTCCCATAAGGTATTAATTTGTTCTTGGCAGTATGCCTTGATTTCTATTAATTTTTTGGGAGTGTACACGCATTGGCCTTTATCAAATATTTGTGTTAATAATTTTTTTGCAGTGAAATTTTTTACCTTTTTCTTTTTCCAGGTATGTTCTGGATCAAACATTATATATGGCTTTGTTTCATCTATTACTTCATCCTTTGTTGTTATTACATCGCCTATAGCTTTGCCAGTGGCTTTATCGAAAAATCTCCATAGTTCTTTATATCCTGGATTAGTTATTTTACTAACATTTTCACTAAGTTTAATTTTAGGAATTACTTTTCCTGCTTCTTCAATAGCAACAAGCTTGTATACACCTCCAAAAACAGGCTCTGATTTGGAGGTTATTAATCTTTCTCCTACTCCAAATAAGTCAACCTTTGCACCTTGAACAATTAAATCTCTTATTATATATTCATCTAAAGAATTTGAAGCAACTATTTTACAATCTTGAAAACCTGCTTCATCCAGCATTTTTCTGGCTACTTTTGATAAGTATGTTATATCTCCACTATCTATCCTAATTCCTTTAGGTCTAAAACCTTTAGTTATTACTTCTTCATTAAATATTTTTATTGCATTTGGAATACCAGACTTGATTACATTATATGTATCAACCAACAACGTACAATTGTCTGGATAAATTTTAGCATAAGCTCTAAAGGCTTCAATTTCAGAATCAAATAATTGAACCCAGCTATGTGCCATTGTTCCTAAAGCTGGTATTCCAAAATCTCTATCTGAAATAGTACAAGCTGTTCCTATGCAGCCTCCTATATAAGCTGCCCTTGCACCAAGCATTGCTCCATCATATCCTTGAGCTCTTCTTGAACCAAATTCCATTACTCCCCTTCCCATAGCTGCTCTTACTATTCTATTAGTTTTTGTAGCTATAAGACTTTGATGATTTATACTTAACAAAACCATAGTTTCTACAAATTGAGCTTCAATTACAGGTCCTCTTACCGTAACAATAGGTTCATTTGGAAAAACTGGAGTTCCTTCATCTACTGCAAAAACATCGCAACTAAATTTGAAGTCAGCTAAATACTTAAGAAATTGTTCACAAAACATATTTTTACTTCTTAAATAATCTATATCTTCTTTTTCGAATTTTAAATTTTTTATATAATCTACAAGCTGTTCAACACCAGCCATTATGGCAAAGCCACCGTCATCTGGAACCTTTCTAAAATACATATCAAAACAGGCAATCTTATCTTTAAAACCATATTCAAAATATCCATTTGCCATTGTTATTTCATAAAAGTCTGTAAGCATTGTTAAATTTAAATTTTTCATTAGAATTCACCCTCAAATTTCTATATTTTTTACTACTTCTATTCCGTTAATCATCATGTTATATAGAGAAAACAAATTCATGATATCTCCATTGTGGACTTCTAAGTCGTAAGTTTCTACTGTATTTATCGGAACAATTATTCTAGATTTTATATTTTTCTTATTAAACCAAGTTTTTAAAGTAAGCGCAAACTGCTGTACACAAATATCTGTGCAATCTCCAGTTACTATAAAATTATTAATACTTTTATTTTCTAACAACCAATTCGTAAATGCATCTTCTAAAAATCCATTGGTGCTATTTTTCTCAATAAGAGTATATCCCCCTATATTTTTTATTTCATTTACAATTTCACTTTCATTAGTCCCTTTTTTGCAGTGAACTGGGTATACTTCAAATTCTGGTGAAGCATCTGTATGACAATCTGCAAAAGCTATTTTTTTTATTTTTAATTCATCACAAGCATTGCTTAATTTAACAATTTCGGGGATTACCCTTTCTACCCTTATACTATGAAGTGGACCTTCATTAACAAAACCGTTTATTATATCTACTATTATTAAAGATGTTTTTTCACTTTCTAAATCTGATAATTTAACTGTGTTTACCTTATTTAACATGTCTGAAATTTGTATAATAATTTTTGTGCCATTTTCAATCAATTTATCATTATTATTTACCATACTTTCTTCACCTCTTAGCTAATAATTGGGGTTGTACTTAAATAATTTTGAAGGCCTATGACCTGCATCTTTTTTGTATTCATTAGTTTCAACAACCAAATCCGCAATTTTTCTTCTAAAATTTGCCTTGAGAAGCTCCTTGTCTAAAATAATTTCATAAACTTGCTGAAGTTCAGTCATTGTAAAAAATTGTGGCATAAGGTTGAATACTATACCAGTATATTCGATTTTATTTCTCAGCCTTTCGATTGCATAATCGATGATCTTACCATGGTCAAAAGCTATACCTTTTGATTCTATTAGTTCCCTTTCTGTTTTAAAGGTCTTTCCATTATAAGTTATAGTCTTTTTTACCATCGCACTTAAATTCTCATTATCTGCTGTTAAACTCAATTTAAAATACTTATGTACGATATAACCACCTTGTATTAATATTTTTTGCTCTTCTATTAATTTTGAAGAAACTGTAAACCATTTAGCCTCTTCTGCATCATCATTTGCCTTAACACTTAGAGTTGTGCTATCTACTAAAGCCATATAAGAAGTACTTATAATTCTTGTTCTAGGATCCCTATGTACATCCCCCCAGCTGTAAAGCTGCTCCATATAAATTCCATCTATGCTTGTCTCTTCCTTAAGTTCTCTAAGTGCAGCTTCTTCTAAACTTTCTTCAATTCCTACAAATCCACCTGGCAAAGCCCATTCTCCAATAAATGGATGATCTGCTCTTTTAATCATTAACAACTTTAATACTTTTTCCGATAGTTTTCTATAATTTTTCTTTTTTTCTTCCATTACAGTGAAGACGAGCATGTCTACCGTAACAGAAGGCTTTTCATACTTTTCTGAATTATAGTTTTTTAAGAATTGTTCTTCTGTTATTCCTTTTTTATTAATTTTATTTGAGCCATCCATAGTTATTACCTCTTTGTTATTATCAATTTGTTAATATCATTATATTACTATGACTTTGTTCTGTCAATTGATTTTTTTGTTACAAATATATTATTTGAAGAAACATTACGTAATATCTTTATAAATATATAATATTTATAAAATATAATCATATTATTGAAAAGAGAGAAAGCAAAAATGATTTCAAGACTACTGTTTGCAATTATTTCAATTACTTTAGCTTTAATTTTTTATACCCTTGGGGTATTTTCAGAGCGAAAAGCTGGCATATTGAATGAAAACCATGTTATTACATTTTGGCTTGGTTTTTTATTTGATTGTTTAGGAACCATTACAATGGGCACTATTGCTGATGGAATAAAACTTCATGAAAATGAAGCCTTAATTAGGACAATACATAGCTTTACTGGTACTATTGCTATTGTATTAATGCTACTTCATGCTTCTTTTGCAACATTTGTACTCCTTAAAGATGATTTAAAAACTAAGAAGGTTTTCCATAAATTCAGCATTTTTATTTGGCTTATTTGGCTTGCCCCATACTTTGTTGGAATGATACTAGGAAATACTAGATAATTAGGGCTGTTGCAGAGTTAAAAATACTTTGCAACAGCACTTATAAGCCAATACTTTAATAGGATCTTCTTCTCCCACCTATACAGAAAAAGAAAACAATAATTATTAATATCCATAACCAGCTTCCGCCGCCAGCTCCATAGCCACAGCCAACACCGCAATTTGAAAGCAAACCAAAATTGCATCCATTATCACAGCAAGGCTGCTCTATGCATCTGCATTTACAGCAAGTAGTAGTACAGCAGTGTCTATGATGCCCCATAAATATTCCTCCCTTTGTTAACTTAAGTTTACTGCTTTTTAAAATGTATCTTGTCACTAATTATATTATTCATCTTTTGAATATTTGTTAATAATAAGTAAACCAGATTATACTTAAGCATATAATTATAAATTATCAATAAAAATAAGGGACTGTCGCACATTTTCAAAACGACAGCCCCTTATTTTTTTATTGTTCACAAGCTATAAATTTTACGGTTGAAATATAAAATATGGCACACTGCTAATAAATTACCTATATAAAGCTACAAATACTAGTGTTAAGGTGGTTACTAGTTTTATTAATACATGTAGTGATGGGCCTGCTGTATCTTTAAAGGGATCTCCTATTGTGTCTCCTACTACGCTGGCTTTATGTGCTTCTGAGCCTTTTCCACCTAATTGTCCTAGTTCAATAGATTTTTTAGCATTATCAAAAGCGCCTCCGCTATTATTTAAAAATAATGCCATTATAACTCCAGAAATAGTAGTTACGATCAAAAAACCTCCTGCAGCTTCTTTTCCAAGAAGTACTCCTACTATTATAGGTACAGAAACTACTAATATTCCAGGCAATATCATTTCTTTTAAAGCCCCTTTAGTTACTATATCCACACATTTAGCATAATCAGGTTTTGCTTTCCCTTCCATTATTCCAGGAATCTCTTTAAATTGAGTTCTTACTTCTAAAATTACATATTGAGCTGCTTTTCCAACAGCTCTCATTGCAGCTGAGCTAAATAAGAAAACTAACATAACTCCTAAAAATGCTGCTATAAATACTTCTGGTTTTCCTATATCAATAGATATCCATGCAGATGCAGGTTTATTTAAAAGCTTTTTCACTTGATCTAAATAGGCTGAGAAAAGTAAGAAGGTTGCAAGTGCTGCTGAACCTACTGCATAGCCTTTTGTTAACGCTTTTGTTGTATTTCCACAAGCATCAAGCCTATCAGTAACTACTCTAAGCTCTTCTGGTGCACCAGACATTTCTGTAATTCCACCAGCATTATCTGTTATTGGTCCAAAAGTATCCATTGCTAGTATATAAGCACATCCAGATAACATTCCCATTGTAGCTATTGCTGTTCCATAAAATCCAGCATTGCTAACTCCAGGAAGTGCTGCTTCTCCTAGCTTGTACGTAACAAAAATTGCTAGGGTAATCGCTATTATTGGCAATGCAGTTGATTCCATTCCCATTGATAATCCCATTATTACATTTGTTCCTGGTCCAGTTTTGGAAGCATTACAAATTTCTTTTACTGGTCTTTTATTAATTGAGGTATAGTAATCAGTAATTAATACAAAAGCATAACTTAGTAATACACCTATCACTGCTGCGATATATAAGTAAGTAGTATTTATTCCCTTGCTGCTAAGCATGTTGTTAACTATAAAAAATAAAAATACAAGATTGATTGCGGAAGTTATAACGTAACCATTTTTTAAAGCTGCCATCGGATCAGCTGAGTCATCCTTTACTTTAACCATTAAAACACCAATAATTGATGCTAATATGCCGAATACATTTGCTACTAGCGGAAATAGTATTCCCTTAATTCCAAATACAGAATAAAGCCCTACACCTAATATCATAGCACCAATATTTTCTGCAGATATAGATTCAAATAAATCTGCTCCTCTTCCAGCACAATCGCCTACGTTATCACCTACTAAGTCTGCTATAACTGCTGGATTTCTAGGATCATCTTCAGGTATTCCAGACTCAACCTTTCCCACTAAATCTGCTCCAACATCAGCAGCCTTAGTATATATTCCTCCTCCTAATTGAGCAAATAATGCTACAAATGATGCTCCAAAACCGAAACCAACAATAAGTGAAGGTGCATCTTTTATAACATTAGCATCACCAGAAATTCCTCCATAAATTAAAAATAGTGAAGTTACACCTAAAAGCGATAAGCTTGTTACAGATAAACCAGTAACTGCTCCACCTTTAAGAGCGATTTGAAGTGCGGTATTAAGACCTTTCTTTGCACCAGCAGCAACTCGAATATTAGAATTTACAGCCATATACATTCCTATATACCCAGATACAGCAGAGCAAATTGCACCAATAATAAAAGCTATTCCAATTCTAGATGCGATATAAAGAGCTTCATTTGATCCCTTGGAAAGGTTACCAAAATAATTCGAGAAAACGATTACAACAAGTACTAAAATTGAGAGCATTCCAATTGTTCTATATTGCCTTTTTATAAAAGCCATTGCACCGGCTTTAATAGCTTCAGAAATCTCAATCATTTCTTTAGTACCTTTTTCTTCAGAAAAGACGTATTTGATGAAATATGCAATAGCCAAAACTGAAATAGCGACAATAATGTAAATGACCATTAAATAAACACTCATGTACAACATCCCCTTTTCAATTTCCATAATATTGCGACAACTTTTTGATACCCATATTATACTACAAAAACAAAAAAATAGCGACCTTTTTACAGCCGCTATAAAAATATTTTTTATTCTTTTGTTCCTGTATAAATTAATACAGAATCTCTTAGAAATTGTGCAAGACCAGGTTGATTTTTGTCATAATATGCTTTAAATCTTTCATCACAAACATACATTTTGGCTAAATTTGCATGTGCCCCCTTTAACAACCTTAATATACACCTTTACGTAGCGTTAAGGTCAAGAACTTTTTTTATTAAAATTCATTTTATAAGTGAAAAGTATTCTGCTTTAAAATTTAATCAACAATATACATTAACCATAATGCATTTTTATAACTTTTATAGTAAAATTAAAATTAATTAAGTATATCTTATAACAAACTTTAATCAATATTATTTATAAATTAAAATTAGAAAACAAGGTTACACTACTGATGAAAACTATACTTTTAAATACTAAGGAAAATATGTATCGAAAGGGACCCATTATGATTACTTCTAAATTGCATATTCAAAATTTTTCAAATAAATTCATACACATATTCGGAATAATTTTTTTATTCTTTACATTTGTTTATACATATAGAAATTTTAACAACCTAATTGTAATTACTTTTGGTTCAATTGTGATGGTAGTTACCTTAATAGTGTTGTTTATACGTTTTAAGACACAAATTGACAATTTAACGAACAGACAAATGTACTTATTTCTATTACTTTTTAGTATATTTATGATTATTTCAATGACTTATACCTCATACATAATGTTATCAAAACCGCTAAACGATTTAGGAACAGTATATTATAGCGTGGGGGAAATTATCAAATATGGTCACATAAGTACTGTAATAAACCAATATACGACTTGTGCTTGGTCTACACATACATCTAATAATGATTATTTTGTAATTTATCCCAACAATCAATTTATACTATTTTTTCTTTTATGCTATTATAAACTTTTATCTTTTGCTGGAATTTTTGTCGGAAGTAATTTGAGCAATTTTATGGGCAGTCTTCTAAACGTGGTTATGATATTTTTAACCATTTTATTCGGCTTTCTTTCTTGCAAAAAAGTATGGAAAAATTCAGGTGCTCTTATGTATCTAATTCTTTCCTCCTTTTTTCTTCCTTACTACATTAATGCATATAGATATTATACTGATACACTTTCTATGCCTTTTACGTCCTGTTCAATTTTTTTACTCCTTCAACTTCAAGAAGCTAAAGATAGAAAGAATAAAATCATTTATAGCTCTTTGACAGGCATAATTTTGGCACTTGGAATATTATTAAAAGGTAGCCTTTATGTCCTTTTGGTTGCAGTAGTTATATATTTCATATTGACGATAAAAAATTTCAGACAAATTAGTTTACTATTAGTAATGATTTTTTCTCTCAGCAGCATTAACTTTATTTGGTCTCAGTATATAAATCATTGTAGTTGGATTGATACATCCCATAAAAATGAGCTTCAAGTCCCGGTAACCCATTGGATTATGATGGCTTCCATTGGTAATGGTGGCTTTAGGCAACAAGACTTAGATTATACCTTAAGCTTTAAAACTGAAGCTGCAAAAACAAATGCTACAATAAATATGGCTATAAAGCGAATAAAAAGTTATAATAGTTTACCCAATTACTTAAACTTTGAATTCGATAAAGTAGGTCTTTCCTTGGCCGATGGAAAGTTTGCAGAAAGTGAACAATTGTCATGGTATGAGAAAAAAACATGGATTTATGACTATATTTTAGAAGACGGAAAACATTACAACTTGTTTTATACATATATAACAATTTTTATTGGTGGAATGTATATTCTTATATTTATTTCCTTTATATGTGAAGTTTTTAAGAAAAAAATAACTAAAGGACTGCTTGTGAATTTATGTTTTATGGGCATGGTATTATTTTTTATGCTATGGGAAGTTAAATCTAGATATTTTATGAACTTTACACCTATTTACTTTATGTGTGCTGTTAATGCTTTAGATGGAATCGGAAAATTTAAAAATTTTAGTAAGAAGTGAGGTTGTTAACAAAGTAAAAGTGGAATCTATACTTTTTCATATAGATTCCACTGATTTTTTTACCATTTTCCTTTTCCAACATGACCTGCAATCTCTGCTTTTGATCTTTGCTTTATAACCCAAACTTCATTCTTAGCTTTATTAAATGCTCCTAAACAATTTGGGTCAAGATTAATTTCTATTCCTTCCTTACAAAGAGCTTCTATCTTGCTTGCTAGTGCAATTATTTCCATATGTATATCATTTGTTCGATCTGCTGAATAAATTTTTTCAGCGTCTTCACCACTTAATTCTACAAATTTATCTGCACCAACATTGCATTTAGGACATTTTTCTGGTGCTACTTCCCCTTCAGCTATATACCCACAAACTGTACATTTAAATAATTTTTTCATGTTTGTTTCCTCCTTATAATTTAGAAATATTGTTGCTATAATATTATGATAGTTTATATATTTTTTAATGTCAATAAAATCATTAAAAATATTCTGATAATTCAGTATTTCTAATAAATTCTTCCTTAAACTATTTTCTATCGACAAATTTTGATGTTATAATTAATCAATATCATACATTTTATATAAGGAGTACCACTATGAAAAAATCATCACTTTTTAGCAAACTAAAAGATATGCCTTCTAATCAAAGACTATCGTATATTTGGGATTATTATAAAATTCATATTTTTTCTATAATAATATTAATTTTATTTATAAGCTCATTCATCTATACACAAATTACAAAGAAAAATGAATTTTTCCAAATAACGTATATCGGAAACTATATTAGCTCTAATACTCTATCTGCTGTATCAAATAATCTAAATAAAGAAATATTAAGTAACGACCCTAAAAATATAATTAATTTAGATACAATATTTATAACTAACGATAATATAAAAGGCAATTCAAATGTTGCAAACAAGTTGAGCACAGAAATAGCAACTGGAGAAATAGATATGGCTATTGTAAGTAAAAAGTTTTTTGATGCTAATTTTTCTACAGGCATATTTTCAAACTTAGATTCTATAAATGGATTTTCTTCTCTTCCACTATCAAAATATAACCTTTTAACTAAAACTAATTCAAAAGGTAAAACAGCTGTTTATGGGATATACATCAAAAACCTCAATATAATAAATAACCTTGACCTTAAAAATGATAATGACGTATTAGTGGCTATACCTAATTCATTAAACTCCAGTCATACCTTAAAAATGCTTAAAATATTTTTAAAATAACAATTATCTAATATAATTAACTACATTCATATTTCTCTTTGGTGCAGCTTGCTCTTTTTCGCTGGCATTATAACCTAAAGCAACGGCATAAAATGGTTTATAACCTTCTGGTATTCCAATTTTTTCTGCTGCACCTTCATGCTCATAAAAGAAACTTACTAATCCAAGCCATACAGAACCTATATTTAAGCTTTCTGCTGATAATAGTATGTTTTGTATTGCTGCAGCACAATCTGTTTGCCAAGCCATACCTTCTTCTTTACCAGATACTATAATTAAAGTTGGTGCATGATATGACACATGGAAATTTGGATTTTTACCCATCTTATTAACCCATTCAATATCTGATTTTGACATACCTTCTTTTGCTGTTTCGTTAATGTAATCAAGCATTTCAGAATTTTGAATTACAGTAAAATGCCAAGGTTGGTCATTATGAGCTGTAGGTGCGTAAATTCCTGCTTCAATTATCAAATCTAAATCTTCCTTACTAATTTGATCTGCTTTATAATTTCTAACACTTCTTCTGCTTTTTATTGCTTTTAAAACTTCATTCATTTTATGTTTCCCCCTCGTTTTAAGTTAAATAGTTCAAATATAATTGAACTATTTAAATGTATCATATTTTATGATATAATTCAACTATAAATTTATTATATCCATAAAGAAAATAAATTATAGGAGGAAGCCACCTTGAGAGATATACTCCATCCAAACATTGAGCAACTTAATTTACCAACAATTTTAAATGCCTTAGGCGATCCAGTTAGGCTTGAAATAATAAAAAGCTTATCAAAAGAATGTGAGATTACTTGCTCTTGTTGCAACGTAAACTTGCAAAAATCCGCACTATCTCACCACTTTAAAGTATTAAGAGAAGCAGGAATTATAAATGTAAGAATAGAAGGGAAACAAAGATTCCTATCTCTTCGCAAAGAAGAATTAGAAAAGCGTTTCCCTGGAATTTTAGATTCTGTAATTAAAAATATAAACTTAATTGATAATTGACAATGAAGGAGGTTATTCTTCCTTCCAATTAAGTATGCTATACATAACTGGAACAATAATTAGCGTCAATATTGTTGAAAAAACAAGTCCTCCCATAACCGCTATGCCAAGCCCCTGTGAAATTAGGTTACCATGTGAAAACCCAAGCACTAAAGGTATAAGAGCCATAACCGTTGATAATGCTGTCATAAGTATAGGTCTTAATCTTACTGCTCCTGCCTCAAGAAGAGCCTCTCTAACTCCCATTCCAACTTTTCTATAAGTCTTAACCCTATCAAGGAGAACTATAGCATTAGTTACAACTATTCCAATAAGCATTAACATACCAATCATTCCTGAAACTGTTAATGGCTCATTTGCTATAAACAATGCTGAAATTGCTCCTACTCCTGCAAAAGGCAAAGAAAATAAAATTGCAAAAGGTGTTTTTGGTTCTCCAAAGGTAATAACCATTATAATATATACAAGCATTATAGCTACAGCCATAGCCATTTCCATTTGAGAAAAGCCATCACTTATACTTTTGTTGCTTCCTTGAAGTTCATAAGTTACCCCTGCTGGAAGCTTCTTACTTATGCTGTCTATTTCACTTTGGGCATCCTTCGTAACTTTACTTGTATCATTTATATTAATATCAGCATCTACTTCAGCATATTGTTTTTGATCAAGCTCAGAAATAGTGGCTGGGCCTGTTTGTTCTTCTACATTTGCAATATCCGAAACCTTTACGTCACCACTGGAGCCTTGTATTATAAGGTTTTTAATCTTATCTACACTATTTATATCCTGAGAATCAAAACCAAGCATTACATTAATTGTATTAGAATTACTACCACTACCATTATCTATTGTAGCAACCTGATTATAACCTAAATAGCTAGTTAAAAGCTGTGCTGCAGTAGCTGGTGTCAAGCCATTTTGTGCTGCTTTATTTGGGTCAACCGTTATAGATATTTGTTCTCTTGTTTCAGAGATATTATTAGTAACATTGCTTAATGTACTCATCGTCTTTAGTTTATCGGTAATTAACCCAGCCGCCTTTGTAATATCACTAGTATTATTTCCATTTATAATAACTTGAACATTGTCTGCCTGGGTTCCTGTTGTACTTTGTGGTGTTACTGTCATACTTTCACCATTACTGCTAAAAGACTTCGCTTCCTTTTGAAGTTCACTTACTGCTTTATTTATATCTTCATTTTGATTTAAAACTATAGTAAAGGCTCCTATGTTTGAACCTTGATTTGATAAAACTCCACCTCCACTACTGCTTGTATCTCCTACGATACTCGCTACATCCACAACATCCTTTCTACTTTTCAAATAATTTTCATATCTTAAAGCTTCTGCATTTGTTTTATCTGCTGCTGTTCCTACTGGCATTGTAAGCTTAACATTTATAATGTTACTGTCGGAAGATGGCAAAAACTGAACTCCAATCCTTTTTAATAATCCTAAAGATACAATTAGTAGTACTAAACAAGCAGCTAAAACTATAATTCTATGATTTAAAACTGAATTCAATAATTTTTTATAGCCTTTTGCCATTATCCCTTCTTTATCATCATGCTTAAATTTACCTTTAGCTAACATCAATCTGCTCATTACTGGAACTACAGTTAATGCAACAAGAAGCGATGCTAAAATGCATACAACGACAGTGTAAGCAAAAGGAATAAACACTTTTCCTATTAAACCTGAAACAAAAGCTAAAGGCAAAAATACTCCTACAGTTGTAATGGTAGATGCTGCAACTGCCGAACCAACTTCACCAGTAGCATCCTCGATAAGCATATCTTTATCTTCACCTGTATCTTTGGAAATACTAAGTCTTCGATATATATTTTCAATAACCACAATAGAATCGTCAACTATTCTTCCAACGGCTACAGCAATTCCACCTAGAGACATTGTATTTAATGTTATTCCAAATCTAGGTATTATTATTAAAGTAATTAAAACTGACAGTGGAATTGATACTATTGCAATTAAAGTTGACCTTAAATTTCTAAGGAAAAGAGCAATAACAATCATTGCAAAAATCGCTCCAGCTATCCCTTCATCCATCATTCCACTAACTGAATCTTTAACTGTTTGTGATGAATCATATATTTTATTAAAGTGGACATCTTTGTTGCTTTTTGATATATCTGAAAGTTTTTGATCAACATCTGTAGCCATCTGAACAGTATTAGCACCATCAGTTTTATATATATTTAGTATCATTCCTTGGTTATAGTTAGATCTTGCAAAATACTTTAATGCATCTGAACCATTAGTAATATTTGCAATATCCTTTAAAAATACAACCTTTATACTTGTATCTGCGGAAGAATTTGTATTACTTGTAGATACATTAGTACTTGCTGTACTATTATTAGTTTTGATACTTGCTCCATTAGTAGATGAAGAAGCTGTAGTTAACTGCTGACCTTGCTGCTCCACATTGTTTAAAGTACTTTGAAGTGACTTTGTAAGGCTTTGTATTTCTATATTAGCTTGTGAAATAGCAGTGCCAGCTTGCTTCTTTTCTGCCAAGGTAGCTTTAGCATCATTTAGTACAGCTTGCTCACTTATAATAGTTGCTTCCTGCTGCTGAATTTGACCTAGCAGGGCAATACTTTGAGTATTGCTTCCAATCATACTCCCCATAGTCTTTGTTGTATTACCAAAACCTTGAGTGACTTGTCCCATTGTTTGACCCATCTGTCCAACTGCTTGGCCTAAATTTCCTATGGCTTTTCCCATCTGATTCATTCCTTGCTGAACTTGCCCAAAACTATCGGATATGATTTGTGATGTATTTGGTGGTACTATTATAGGAATTGCTTCTATATCATTTATATTATTAAGCTTATTATTTATAGTTATAGCAAGATCCTTTTGATTTATTTCTGTATCTCCTATAGGAAAAGAAACATTATTTGCAGCAATAGCATTTTGAACCTGCTGAAGGGTTATATTATTATTTTTCATTTCTTGACTATTTAATTTAATATAAATATCGTTATTATTTAACCCTTCTACCGTTGCACTAGCAACACCAGAAACAGAACTCAAATCTGGTTTTAGCGTTGAATTTACAAATTGAGTTAAATCGTTTATGTTTTTGCTACTTTGTATTGAATAGGTCATAGCCGGAAAGCTTCCCATTGTTATTTTTTGAATATTAGGTTTTTCAGCATTTGAAGGCAAAGTTACTGCATTTACTGCATCTTGAATATTTTTCAAACCTGTATCGATATTTGCTGAATAATCAAAATCTGCTTCTACAATAGAAACATTTTCATTGGAAATGCCTTTAATATCCGTTATTCCTTGAATACCGGTAATTGCTGTCTGAATTGGATTTGTAATATTGTTAGCTACATCATTAGGCGCTGCACCAGGATAAACAGTGTAAATCGTAACAATAGGAATACTTATATCAGGCATTGCTTCTTCTTGTATTCCTGATGCTGAATACACACCTCCTACTGCAATAAGAATAACTGCTAAAAATACTACAAATGCGTTTTTCATCGAAAACTTTGTGAAAATCTTCATTATATCCCCCCTGTTGATAAAATACTTACGATACATTTGACTCTTATTTTGTTTAAATATATAATTAATTTTGAAATTAGTCAATACATTTGACAAATACGAAACAGGAGGTATTAAATTGTATCATATAAAACAAGATAAAAGATCCATTCAATCCAGCAATTGGATTTATCATGCACTTATTAATTTACTAGAAGAAAAAGAGTATACTGAAATAACTATAAAAGAATTAGTAAACACAGCAAAGCTAGGAAGGGCAACCTTCTATAGAAATTTTGATTCGATAGATGATGTTTTAAGATTAAAATGTAATGAAGCCTTTAAAGACTTGTATGAATATATCATTAATTGCCATAAACAATTAATGATATATGATCCAAATTCCAAATTCATATTATTAAAACCTTTTTTCACATATTGGTATGATGATTCTTCGATTATCGAACAATTGATTAAAGCAAATAAAATAGATATATTAAATAACTCTTTTATTAATATGTTAGCATCATTTTCTACTAATTTAGATATAGAAAGCAAGGGCATTTTAAAATACAAAGATTATTTTGTAGTTTCAATTACCGCGTTATCAATAAGCATTTTAGTTCAGTGGATAAAGGACAAAAAAAATATTGAGCCTGATGCTTTATATGATATTGTTACAAAACAAATTTTTAATTTAAGAGACTTACTTGTAATTTAGATTTTCATTTCAGAAGTATCCAAATAATGAATCAGATTTTAACGTATTCTTTTCCACAAAAATGAATATGGCTATGAACATGTCGTAGATAAGCAAGGTATATATAAAATTCCAATTACCGCCTATAACCATAATATTAGTTTTATAAAATATACTTTGTGAAATAATTGAAATTAGAAACGGAATTAACGCCCAATACCATTTTTTTAGGACACAGGTGCATATTACAGCAATTAGAGCCTCAATACTGTGATAGAAAAAAATGATTATAATACTCGATAAATATGGATCTTTAAATAAATTAGTTACAAACTGCAACTTATAATACTGTTTATTTAAAAGCATTAGAATAGGAGCTGGTGTATGTATGATTAAAATTGCTACAAAATAAAAGGTTATTGTCCTTATAAGTTTTGAGCGATTTTCTTGTATCTTTTTAAACCAATAATCCTCAAAAAGTAGTACAACAACTACAGTAACAGCTGTCATATAATATCTCCACCAGTGATGCTCATAAATGTTTAACCTTACACATAAATAATCTATTAACGTAAAAAGTATTGCTACAAAGGATATCCATCTATATTTTAATGAATAAGCTACCATAATTAGTGCTGTTGCTGGATATAATGAAGTATTGAGTATTAAATGTCCAAGTAAATTTTGCTCCCACATATCTTTAAAAATTCCAGTTCTATAAGTGTATGAATCAAATAAACCAAGAACTAAAAACTCACATATCCAGGTCAAACCAGCAACGGCCATATAAAATACTATAAGAGTTGAAATTTTAAATGTATCTCTTTTCTTATAAATTGTATAAACTGAACTAACTAATCCAATAAATCCTAAAATTATATACAAAAATATATTAGGCATAATGCACCTCAAAATCTTTTATTATATAATTATTATTTACCAAGTAATTAATAATATTCAGCCTTACTAAAATTTAAATTATATCCACACTTTTATCTTTAAAAGCATATGCTTTTCCTTCTTCTGGCAGAAATCTTATACCTGAATCTACATGTAAATTTTCAGGATAAAAGCCATGAATAGGAATAAACCAATCAGCCTTTATTTTTTCAGCAATAAACTTTAAGTCACATGGAGTAGCATGTCCAGAAGCTCCAATATACTTATATTCTATACATAGTCTGTTTAAAAAATCTCTCATGCCATTATAATTTGAATCATAATCACCTAAAGGCATACCATTAGAATGAATATAAATAGCCTTCTCATATTTTATATCTAGTAAGCTTAAGATATTACTAAAACTATTTTCAATAATATACTGACAGCCTCCTTCACTAAGCTCATCTAGTGAAAGCTTATTTGAATTATTATATACTTCAATTACTTCGTTATTTGTATTAAGTTCTTTTTCTTCAATAACATAAAAATCTTTTATTCCTAGCAGCTTGCTTGCTATATAAGCTGTTGGAAGCTCCAATACTAATTTTCTTCCAAGCTTTTTTGCCACCTCATAAAATGCTATAATTCTGTCTATATTTCTATTGTAAATATTAAAAAACACAGTTGCTTTTTCATCTTTAATTTCCTCTATTATTTTAGGAATCAAAGCTTTCTCAGCATTTTGCAATTCTTTATCCTTGTTGCAACTTATATCCTTTATAATACTTCCCACATTAGTAGATTCTAAAAATAAAACATTTACTTTAAATTTCGACACTTTTTCTAGCATATTAAAAGTCCATTCTGAATGATTGCCATTTAGTCTCAAATCACCTGAATAAACAGCAGTCAAATCTGGAGTTTTAACAAGATATGATACAGCTCCAAAAATATCATGATCAACTTTAAACGCAGTTATATTTATATCTCCAAATTTAATTGTCTCATCATAAGAAATAGTACTATATCCCCTATCTCCTATTACTTTATCACCAATATTATTTAGTAAGTTGTATAACTCCAAACTTTCTTTTGACATATAAACGTCAATGCTCTTATCAACTAACCCTATATGATGCATATGATCTAAATGAATATGGGATATAAAAACCTTCGTCTTTTTTCTTGACTTTTCTAAAGGTTTAATATTAACTTTATCACTTATATCCTTCTCAGAATAAAATCCATCTATCTTTGGAAGTATGCCCAAATCAAGATATTTTCTTACATAATCACTTTTAATATCCTTCATTATATTACCTATAGCCGTAACTGTTAAACCAAAATCAAGTATTATTCTTTCATCTCTATATTCTATACTTATAACTGTTCCACCTATAGTTCTTGTACCTGAATAAAATTTTATTTTTGTTCTTTCCTCCATAAAAATCCCCTCAAAATTTATTATTTGTTTTAATAAAAAAGACCGATGGCAAAATGCCATTAAGTCTTTTTGGTGAATTATCTAATTTTTCAAATCATTTTTTGCAGCAGTTTCCGCAGCATTTAACCCATCTGTTACTGTCCTTTTACCTATTAATACATCATTAAATATAGCTGACACATCTGTACGAACCTTTGTGTATCCATTCATATGAAGGTCGTTAAAGCCACTACTAAATTGTTCTTCTGCTGCTGCTTGAGCAGGATTTTTTTGTATATAGCTTTTCCATGCAGTAGAAGTTAGTACTGATTTTCTTACAGGTACATACCCTGTCTTTTCAGCCCATTCAGTCGTAACAGCATCAGAAGATAAAAATTTTGCAAAATCCCAAGCTGCAAGCTTCTCCTCTGGAGTAGCACTCTTAAATATTACTAGGTTTGTTCCTTGGAAAGGTGAAGCTGCCTTTACATCCTTTGGCAATACTGCTGTAGACCATTTAAATTTATCTTTTACAGCAGCTGAAATATATGATACTCCAGCAGATGAACCTATATACATTGCCACATCTCCTCGTCCAAATGGAGTTGACATATAGCTATCTTCTCCTGCTAGCCTAGCTGTTTTATTTTTAACTAGCATATCTGTTAAAAAATTTAATGCCTTTTTTCCAGCTGCAGAATTAAACTCAACTTTTCCATCGTTTGTAATGTAATTTCCACCTGCTTGCTTAATATATGTTGCCATATCACCAGAAACTGAATTTTCAAAACCTAAACCTATTACTTTTTTTCCATTTATAGTAGTTGTAGTCTTCTTTGCAACATCTTCTAGTTCATCCCAAGTAGTAGGCACTTTAGCACCAACTGAATCTAAATAATCCTTATTGTAAACTAAAACCTCTGTACTCTTATTGAAAGGAACGCCATATAGCTTGCCATCAAAGGTAATATCATCTAAGAAAGTTTTTACAATATCATTTTTATTTTGCATTCCTACTTTGCTGTCATCATAATATGGTGTTAAATCTTCAATTAAATCATTATTAATATAGTCTGTCATCCAATTTGAATACGCCTGAGCCATTACTGGTGAAGTTTTAGCTTTTGCTGCAGCCATAAGCTTTTGTGAAAGTGTAGTATAGTCTCCTTGTCCTACTAGTTTTACTGTTATATTAGGATTTTTCTTATGAAAATCGTCTGCTAATTTTTGAAGTTCTTTTTCTGCAGGTCCTGTCATAGCATGCCAAAATTCAATAGTTACTGGTTTGTCGATTTTCACATTAGCTAAAGCACTGCTTGAAGTATTGTTATTGCTCGTTTGATTGCTGGCTCCGCATCCAGCTAATGACATTGCTATTACTGTCGATAATAAAAATGTAATAATTTTTTTCCTTTTCATTTTTACATCTCCTCGATTTTTTGTTTATTATCCTTTTATACCCGCGTGAGAAACTCCCTCAATTATGTATTTTTGCATAAATAGAAATACGATTATCATTGGAAGAATAATGAAGGTAGAGGCTGCCATAAGCAGCTGATAATTTGTTCCTGTATCTGTTACAAAAGCTGTTAGACCTACAGGAAGAGTTCTCATCCCCTCTGAATTGGTTACTATAAGAGGCCACATAAAAGAATTCCAACTTCCGATTGCCTTTACAATTGCTATAGTTATTATCATAGGTTTAGACATAGGAATTATTATGTTTATTAAATATCCAAAATCCTTACTTCCATCTATTCTTGCTGCATAGTACATTTCATCACCTATACTTTTAAAATATTGACTAAACATAAATATTGAAAATGCACTAGCCGTCCATGGAATAATCAAAGCCTTGTATGTGTTTATCCAACCAAGTTGTGTTAACGTAACAAAGTTTGACAATAAAAGTATTTCTCCTGGAATCATCATAGTTCCTAATACTATAGCAAAGATAACCTTCTTACCAAAGAATTCCAATCTATAAAATGCATATGCTGCGAGTATACTTGTTACAAGTTCACCAACCGTACTTAAAACAGTTACTATAACGCTATTAATAAAATACCTAGGAAAAGGTGCTGAATTCCATGCCTCTATAAAATTGCTCCACTTCCAGCTTGTAGGTATCCACATTGGTGGCATCTTTATTACTTGTGCTGAAGTTTTTAAAGATGTAGTAATCATCCAATAAAATGGTATTATCATTATGATGCTACCGATTATTAAAATAATATATAAAATAATTTCCTTTATTTTTATTTTCATATATACCGATTCCTCCTTTTGGAATACCAAAATTGAAGTGCAGTAAAAATCATGATTACTAAAAATAATATAAATGAAGCCGCCGCCGCCATTCCAAAATTCCATTCACCATAAAATTTTCTAAATATATAAAACACTACTGTCAATGCACTATCCGAAGGTCCTGCAACATTTCCTCCATAACTAAATAGTGCATAAACTTCATCAAAAACTTTAAAGGAACCAATTAACGAAACTATTGTTACAAATAAAGTTGTTGGTGCTAAAAGCGGGATTATTATATGCCATACTCTTTTAAAATAACCTGCTCCATCGATTTGTGCTGATATTTCATATTGTTTGTCGATAGTTTGTAGACCTGCTAAAAATATGATTACGTTGTAGCCAATATTTTTCCAAATAGCTAGTATTATTAATGCAAGCATTGCAAAATTAGGGTCATCAAGCCATGCAATATGATGTATTCCAAATATACTCAAAATATAATTAAGTAATCCATAATCTTTATGATATATCCATCTCCAAACGATAGATACTGCTACTAAAGATGTTACATAAGGCATAAAAAAACATGTCCTAAAAATGCCTCTGAATCTAATTTTACTATTTAACATAAGTGCTATTAATATGGATAATACAATAGAAATAGGCACAACTCCCAAAACAAATATCAAAGTGTTTCCCATAGCCTTCCAAAAGGTCGGATCTTGTAATACTTCTTTATAATTATCCAAGCTATATGAATACACTATATCTTTAAAATAATTATATTTGCCATAAAAACTCATAATAAAAGACTTTATTAGAGGATAAATTGTAAATAATGTCATAACACTTAAAGCAGGCAACAAGTATAAATATGCTTTTAATGATGATTTAATTGTAGGATTTCTATTCATTTTAATTCACCTTCAATTTATTTATTAATGCCTTTAAAACATTTTCTTTAAGGTCTATTCTTTTACCAGATTCCTTTTCAAAACAATGTAAATCTTTTTCATTAATTCCAATTTCCACTTCATCATTCACATTTAATTGTGATTCCTTTGAAGCAAAAAAGGTAATTGTATTATTATTGCAGCTAACCTTAACAAGAATTTCCCTTCCAATTCTTTCAATGTACTCAATTGTTCCCCTTGCAATAGGATTTTCTGCATCAATTTTTATATCTTCAGGCCTAATACCAATATTAAGCTTTTCAGCTCCAACTTCACAATCTTCTATTATATTAATCTTAGGATTACCAATAAACTTTGCAGTAAAAATATTATGTGGATGATTATAAATTTGCTCTGGAACGCCATACTGCTGTATTTTACCTTCATCCATTACTATAATGCTATCAGATATGCTCATTGCCTCCTCTTGATCGTGAGTTACAAATATAGTGGTAACTTCAGTTTTTTTCTGTATCCTTCTTATTTCTTCACGCATCTCAATCCGTAGTCTTGCATCAAGATTCGACAAGGGTTCATCTAAAAGAAGAACTTTTGGTTTTTTAACTAAAGCTCTAGCTATGGCCACCCTTTGCTGCTGCCCTCCTGAAAGTTGTTTTGGCTTTCTATCTAAAAAATCTTCTACCTTAACTATTTCCGCTATTTCTCTTATTCTATTTTTGGCTTCTTCCTTTGATACTTTATTCATTTTTAAAGGAAAACCTATATTTTGAAATACTGTCATATGAGGATACAGTGCATAATTTTGAAATACCATACCTATTCCACGCTCTTCAGGTGCCTTTTCTGTAATACAATCTTCACCAAAAAATACATTACCTTCTGTTGGTTTGTTAATTCCAGCTATTATGGACAGCGTTGTAGATTTACCACATCCACTTGGTCCAAGAAAAGAAACCAATTTTCCCGAACTTATAGTTAAATTCATATTTTGTAATACTAATGTTTTTCCAAACCTCATAGAAATTTGTTCTAATTTAATATCCAAATTTGCTACCTCCAATAATGAAAAATTAATTTGACCAAAACACCATTTTTTTTGCAATTATCTACAAATTATGCTCTATATGATTCATTATATTTAAGGAAAGTAATTTTGAGGTTAACATACTTTTAAGTTCTTGTTAATTATTTAAATTTATTTATTTATTTTGAATTTAATGAATAATATACATTTTTTTACTTTTATTTCTATATTGAGATTTTTTTAATTTTACTATTGAAATGAATTACTTACAATTGAAATTGAGAATTATACATAAGAATTAAAAGACTGTAGCATTACAGAATACCACTATTTTCTACCTTTGTCTATATTTTTTTATATTTATTTTCAATAACAAAAAAAGACACTTTTTCAAATGTCTTTTCCTAACTTCACCCTTTTTTTATTAGGCAATCCTTCCTGTAAAAGGCTATGCCATATTTGGTTATATTCTCATACCCTTCTGTTTCAAGCTCTAAATTATATTCTTTGTCTTCTATTTGCTTTAAAGCCTCATCACATTTTTCATCTAATTCTTTTACATTTTCCGCTACCTTAAATTCAATTATTACAGCTGGTTCAAAAACAGATGGTGATTTTATGAATACATCACTTCTTCCACTGCCACCTTCTCTGTTGGATTTAACAATATAATCACTCATATTCATTAAAACTCCTACCACAAATCCGTGATAGAAATTTTCATATGCATCATTAAAACTTATACTTTCTCTTAATAGTTTTCTAAGTTCTCTTTGAAAAATCTCAGAATCTCCGTCTATAATAGCATTATACATAACACTTAAATCTTTAACCTTTATTTTTTCCTTAAACCAATCTAATATTTTAGTTCTAAAAATATATTTAACCTCTCTATTTGGTATCATTAATCCTAAAATAATATCGTCATTACTGTTCATTCTTTCGCTTACTTTTTTTAAATAACCTGTAAAAAACATAAAATTCCATAAGTTATCCATGTTTTTATAAACTTCATCATAGGTTATATCTTCGTGTATAATTTTTTCTATACTTTCTCCTGCTATAAGCGCTTCTATTTCCTGTCTAGTAGATAAATCCGCCTTTTCAATTAAACTTCTAACTATACTGTTTGAGCTGGTATTTGCCCAATACCATACTTGAAATGCATTCTTATCTTTGTAAAGATCCTTCACTATCCTTACTACGCTCCAAGGATTATATATATTTGAATCACCAAAAACATAGCCATTATACCACTGATCTACTAATTCTTTCTTTATGCTCAGTCCAAAGTAATCTAACATTTCTGTTACTTCTCTACAGGAAAACCCAAAATGTTCACTATAATACTCATTTAATATTGATATTATTTCTAAATTATTTAGCCCTGTAAATATTGACTCTTTAGAAATTCTAAGACATCCTGTTATAACAGCAAATTCTAGTGAGTCATTTGTTTTTAAACTAGATTCAAATAAAGATCTAATAAAATCAATCATTTTATCATAGAAACCTCTAAAATATGCATTTTCAAGAGGTACATCATATTCATCTATTAGTATTATTACCTTTTTATCATGATATTTTTCAAGACAATTACTTAAAAATTTTAAGGAAGTGGCATATAATTTTCTATCTCCATCAGCTCTTACTATTTTTAAATATTTTTCTTTTTCATTTTTTAACTTTTCGCTTTCTAATATATATTCATGTCTTCTAAATTCATATACTATTTCTTCTTTTAAACAAGCATAAGCTAATTCAAAATCTCCTTGTTTTGCAGATTTTAACGAAAGATTTATTACTGGATACTGACCCATATGTTTTGTGTAATTTTCACCTTGCTCCATTATTTTAAGCCCATTAAAAAGATACGTATTATCCTTATACCTTTTTTCAAAAAAGTATTGAAGCATGCTCATATTTAAAGTTTTCCCGAATCTTCTTGGTCTTGTAAACAAATTAACACTTGCCTTATTTTCTAATAATTCCTTGATAAATAAAGTTTTATCCACATAGTAATATCCATCATCAATTATTCTTTGAAAGTTATCTACTCCTATTGGTAGTGGTTTAAAATTCATTTTATCACTTCCTTTTTTAAACGCCAAATAAATCAAACACATCTCCATCATCAATAACACGATTACTCTTCTTATCTGAATTTTTAAGCATACTTTGCATTTTTTCTTCCATAGACTTTTTAAGCAACTCTTCAAAATCAATATTTCTAAGTTTAAAAAATAGGCTTGGCTCTGAATCTAATCTTGCACCAATTCCATACAAAGTAGCTGCTACATGCTTACACATCCTTGCCGAATCTGGACAACTGCAGTTAAAATGAATTTCCTTTGGGCTCGGAAACAATCCATATTTAGAATCGCTAAAAAACTCATCAAATTCTCTAGGAAATTTCCCTAAAAGCAACGTTTCCATTGTATCTATTCTATGCTTACAAGCCTCTGTTATACTTTTCCACTTATCAACTTTTAACTCATCTATTTTAATTTCAACCGAATATGGCTTTGAACCGCTTCCATTTACAATTGCTTCTGCCATTCCCTCTTTAATTTTCAAATCTAACACTGCACCATTTTTAACATAGGATCTGCCACGCCCTATTCTATTGCTATAATCAGCATAACTTTCGAGATTTTTATTCCAAGCTTTACCCCACCATTTACTAGCTATAGTTTTTCCTTCAATAATTATTGGCTCAATATCTGGTCTTTTCTTTTTTAATTTTTCAAGAGCTTTTTTGGCTCTTTCTCGTTTTTCAGAAACAGAAACATATTCATAAAAACCGTAATAGCCCATCTACTTTTCACCACCTAACCTAAATAACTCCATAAGCTCTTTATTATCAAGCTCTGTTATCCAATTTTCTCCTGCTGAACCGATAATATCTCCTGCTAGTTTTTGTTTTTCTTCTATCATTAAATCTATTTTTTCTTCTATAGTTCCTGATGTTATAAATTTATGTACCATTACATTTTTAGTTTGTCCTATACGAAAGGCTCTATCTGTTGCCTGATTTTCAACTGCAGGATTCCACCATCTATCGAAATGAATAACATGGTTAGCAGCTGTAAGATTAAGACCAACACCACCTGCTTTTAGAGAAAGTACCATAAATGGAATGTACTCTTCCCCATTAAAGCTTTCAACCATTTTGCTTCGATTTTTAACAGAAGTACCTCCATGAAGCACCAAGCCCTTCCTGCCAAATATAGTCTCCAAAAACTGTGCTATAGGCTCTGTCATTTCTTTAAATTGAGTAAATACAAGTACCCTTTCTCTCTTTTCATATATGTTTTCACAAATATCTCTAATATGTTCAAACTTACCGCTATATTCTACTTTATATTCAGAATTTCCAAGATACTGATCTGGATGATTGCATATTTGCTTAAATTTTATTATACTCCCAAGCACAAGACCTTTTCTTTCTATTCCATCTGAAGCGTGTAGCTTTTGCTCAAGTTCCTTTACTAATTTATTGTACAGTACAATTTGTTTCTTACATAAAGATGCATACTCTTTAATTTCAACTTTCTCTGGCAAGTCCGATATAACACTTTTATCGGTTTTCAATCTTCTTAGTATAAAAGGACTTACTATATTTCTAAGCTTTGCAAAATCGGTTTTGCTCTCCTTAATACCTTTTGTAAAATTTGTGAACTCTTTGGCACTTCCAAGAAGTCCTGGATCTAAAAAATCAAATAAAGACCAAAGGTCTGAAAGCCTATTTTCTATTGGTGTTCCTGTCATTGCTATTCTTGTTTTTGCTTTGATTTGTTTTATAGTTTTAGTCTGCTTTGTTCCTGGGTTTTTAATCGCTTGTGCTTCATCAAGTATGATAATATCCCAATACATGTTTTTTATATCATCTAAACGAGTTGCCATACCATAAGTCGTAATATATAAAAATGCATTTTCTTTTATAATTTCAGAAGCTTCTTTTCCATGAAGAATAGCTATGGGCATTTGGGGTGCAAATTTTTCAATTTCTTTTTGCCAATTTCCGATAAGCGATGCAGGAATTATTAAAAGTGCCTTACCGCCTTTTTCTTCTCTTAATTTCTCAAGAAAAGCTATAATCTGAACAGTTTTACCAAGACCCATATCATCTGCAAGACAAGCACCAAAACCAAGCTTCTGCATATAAGAAAGCCAAGAATAGCCAGTATTTTGATATGGTCTCAAATTAGCCTTAAAACTTTTAGAAGGCTTTGCAGCTTTTATAATTTCTGGGCTAGTCATAGCTTCTCTTATCTTCTTTAGCCATTCTCCATTTGATACTTCTAGTTCAACATAATCTTCATTTATTCCAAGCCTTTCACCTGCGTTTAATTCTAGACGCATTGCTTCAGCTATTGTTAGGCCTTCTTTTTTAGCTAAACTGCTAGCTTTTTCATAAGCTTCTAAAACTTGTTCTAATTTATCTTTATCTATTTCTACCCATTTTCCTTTTATTAAAGTTAAACCTTCTGATTCCGAAAGCAGTCTTTTTAAATCTTCTTTAGAAATCTTATCTTCACCAAGAAGTATTTCTGGATTAAAATTTAATAAAGCATCCATTCCAACCTTTGAAGGCTCCTTCTCGCCAATTGAAACAGAAAGCCTCAAAGCATTACTCCTCTTTTTCCACCAGTTTGGAATTCTGCACATTATTCCCGCTTCCTCATAGATAGGAATTTCCTTCAAAACTGTATATGCTTCCTTTCTTGAAAACTTTAACGGAGAAAATAGCTCTCCACTTTCCATAAGCTCTGATATAAAATCACTTTTATCAGCTGCTTTGCTTATAGTTGCCATCAACTGAAGAAGCTTTTCTTTATCGTCTTTATATTCTAAAAGAGCATTTTTAAGCGGCATATGTTTTGCCTTATGCATACCTTTTACTTTATCATCTGTTGAATAAGTTGCCAGAAATGCAAAAGGATAGTTTTCTTCTTTATTTTCTACAAGATGAAAAAATACTCTTCCAACTACATTTATGTTAGTATTTTTGTCCATTAAAAAACTGTTAACAGTCCCTTTATAGGAAGCTATCTCTTTTCTATATATATCTGCTATTTTTTCGAAGTTAGAAGCTATCCACTCTTCAGTTATAAATTCCGAGCCCAAAGAAAAAGGAACTCTGTTTTTAATTTCCAATAATTCTTCATAGTCTAAGGATAAATCAGCATCTTCCCTAGTAAACTCAATATCCGGTTGTCTTGAAATTTTACGTATCAATTTGTTTGCCATAAAATTCAAAAAAGCCACTGACTGAGACATCCAATTATCTTCACTCGAAAATCCAAGTTCCCATTGTGCCTTATATTTGTCTTCTAAAAATTTTATGTACCAAGCTTCTTGGCTATTTTGACTTTCTTCTGATAAATTCTTTTTTGAAACAATATCATAATCTACAGTAAAATCCGATTGCGTAAATATAACTATTAACTCTTTATTACTTCCCAAATTTATAAGTCACACTCCTTTTAATTACAATTCCATTTCATTAAGAATTTGTTTAAGTTTTTCAATTCTTCAATAGACAAAGTAATACCTTTTCCCATTTTCTTATGCTCCATGTCCCAATCTCTCAAATCGTATTTTGCTTCTTTATCATTCCATGAAATTAAATTCAATTCTTTTTTCCAACCTTTTGATGATTCCGAAATTATACCTATACTTCCTTTTATTTTATATTTTATATCCGACATAATTATCTCCAATCATTTACATTATATTTATCCAATAATTTTAAACCTTATTCCGTAATTACAACGAACATATCAAACCTACGAATACAAAATTTTTAAATGCATAATACTATTTAATTATATCTTAATTTTAGACTAATTAACCATATTATATTCATAATTTTACGGAAAGACAACAAATTTGGGGCTGTTCCAGAGTAGGAAAAAACTAAGAACTGAAAGGAAGAAAAACCTCCTTCATTGTCCATTAAACCTTCCGCGGTTCACTTTGTAATATTTTCAAGTTTGAGACTGCAAAAAGTTTTTTCAAAAATCACATTGGCACGCCCAACCCCCAAAGGTGCGTATTCTTAAAAATGTGCAACAACCCCTTTTTTTAATTAAGCTTAAGAACCACCGAAAAATAAAAGGTAGTGCCTACTCCAATTTCACTTTCACACCAAATCTCACCTTGCATCAATTCAACGATTTTTTTTGATATAGCAAGTCCTAGACCTGTGCCTTGATACTTTTTAGTATAGGAGCTGTCTAACTGAGTAAATCTATCAAAGATGAGTGATTTTTGATCTTCATTAATTCCAATACCAGTATCTTTTACTGAAAATAATAGCTTTATGTTTTCAGAATTACTGTTATATTTCTTTACCTTCACTTCAATACTTCCACTTGGTGTAAATTTAATTGCATTTCCTACAATGTTTGATATAACTTGTCTTAATCTAACAATATCTCCTTCTAAAAATTCAGGAATATCTTCATCAATTTGACAAAAAAGCGATAAACTTTTTTGATTTGCAGTAACATTAAACAGTGTAATTATTTCATTTATTTCAGCTCTAATATTAAAAGGTTTTATATCTAAAGCCATCTTACCTTCTTCAATTTTTGTATAATCGAGAATATCGTTTATTATTGTAACCAAAGAATTTGTAGAATTTAAAACAAGATTGAGAAATAATCTTTGTTCCTCTTTTGATTCTGTAATAAGTGCAAGATTCGTCATTCCAATGATTCCATTCATAGGTGTTCTAATTTCATGACTCATATTTGCTAAGAAATTACTTTTAGCAGCATTTGCACTTTCCGCTTCTATTTTAGCTCTTTTTAGTTCCACTTCAATTCTATTATGCTCTTCAATTTCTTCTTCTAATATGCAGTTTGTTTCCTCTAGATTTCTATTAAGGTCTAATAACTGTGAAGTACGTTTGTCGACTATCTCCTCCAGTGTACTATTCATGAAAAGAAGTTCTTCATTTGTATCAATTAATTTTTCATAATTTCTTGAATTAAAAAGCATTATTCCTAAAATTACGATTATTGTTTTACATAAATCTAAATAACTTCCTATGTAATTTGGAAACAAAATATTTTCTATTTCCATATAGCCCATTAATTCATTATCAAAAGTTATCTTAAAAATAAATCCTCTTCCTGATGTGGTAAGTATGTGGCTTTCAGTAAATTCTAAATTACAAGCATTATATAGCTGGCTATTATAGGGCTTATCTTGGTAAAAAACAATTTTGCCTTCTTCATTCCCTTCTGCAGGAAGAAACGCAAGCGACTTAGCACCTATAAGCATTTCAAATAAATTAAAAATATTTTTAATCAAATCTTCTTGCTTTAAAAGTGTAGCTTTTTTTTCAAGAAAATCAAACACAAGTGCATAATCTGTTACCTGCCTATTTTTAAAATTTAAAGTATTCTCTAATTTCTTAATTTTAAAGCTTTTATATAAATCATTTATTGTATTTGAAAAATAATCTAATCCTACATCTATAATTTCATATTGCATTCCTATATAGTTAGAAAACTCTTTTAAATCAGACAATATATCACTATATATGTTGCTGTTAATTAAAACTATTTTTTTACAACATTCCGAAAAAAATTCATGTGCATTTTCTTTATTAAATCCATATATATCTATAATAATATGCTTCCATCTTTTTAGCCAACCAGGTGTTGTTAAATAATAACCGATGGAAGAAAAATATTTTAATAGAGCATCGCCAGACAGTATTGATAAACATGATTCAAAAACATTTTCATCATCAAGATTTTCGTCCATTTTAAACTCTTTATGAATCGGAAGCAAAATTACTGCATCTTTTTTGTAACCTGCTTCAATAAGCTTATTATATAATTTTTCCCTTTGATGCCTGCAATTTATACAATCCAACGGATAGTATTTAAATTCTATATTTACATTTTTTAAGTTTCTTAAAATAATTTCTGCTTCACCTTTGAAACTTTCACAAATCAAAATACATAGTTTATCATCCATAGTGTCATCTCCAATTTAAAGGATATCTACCCCACTTATTTACACTCTCTGAAATCTCAAAAAGAATATCTTCACTAACTTGATAAGGAATATCTCCTAAACTATCACATAAAATAAAGCCACCGCCTGCTCCAGCTTTTCTTATTGCATCCTTTACATTACTTTCAGCTTCCGCGCCATTCCACTTGCACATTTCAATTCCATTTAGATTTCCAAGTAATGTAGCTCTTTTATTAACTTTCTTCTTTACTGAAGCTAAATCGTCAGTATGACTTACGAGAACAGCTTTAATACCAGCTTCAAGTATTTCCTCCAATATTGAAACTGAACTTGCCGAAGAAGTAGCAATAGCAACATCACTTTTAATAGTCGGTATAGTTCTCTTTGCAGAAGGAAATCCAGTCTTTAAATAAATACTTTTAGGAATAATTGAAGATACACTTGTAGAATCTACAAATGTTATAAAGGTTGCCCCTGCCTTCAATTGCAAATTAGCCCATTCAGTGCAAAACATTTCATTAATTTTTATAAGATGTTCCAATAATTCTGGCTTTTCGTAAATAAGTTCAATGTATTTACTAAAGCCTAATTGAAGAATAGGAAGTGAAAATGGTGATAAAACACTACCAGTAATCGGTACTTGTGTTCCTACTTCACTCCTTAATATTGATATTGTTTCAAGACAATCTCCAAGAACTTTACAATTTTTAACATCCGGTAGCTGTAACTTTAAAATATCATCAAAATTTTTTATTATTGGTTCCCCAGCATTAGGAGGACCTTCTTCACTGTATATAACTTCACTTCCAAAAGCTGCATACTCATGAGCAGCAGAATACAATGGATTTAAACAATCATTATTGAGTTTTTTTAAAAGGGCTAATTGTCCTCTTGCTACATTAATTGGTTTACTAAAATATTCTTTAACAGACATATCTAAAAATTTTGCACAATAATGAGTACACATGAGGAATAAAGGAACTTTATCTGGTTCACCCATATTCATAGTTGTTAATACTCTTTCCATAGAAGTATATTTTTTTTCCATTAGGCTTCCTCCTTCAACCACCTGTCTATTATAACAATATTATCAGCTGCACTTCTACCCATTTCATCCGCTCCCACTTGTTTCCAAAGCATGTTGTCCATTAAAAAAGGTGCCCCTCCAACTAATATTTTAACTTTAGCTTTCTTTTCATGAAACATTTGAGATATTTTCTTAATTTTCAAAGCAGAAGGATACATCAATACCGATATAATAATTATTTTTATTCCATCTTTCGTGACTTTATTTATTATTTCCTCTGGATCGTTTATAGAGCCGTAATCGATAAGGTTAAATCCACTAGACCTTAAAACAGCACTAACAATTTTCTTTCCAAGAGTGTGATAAGACTCAAGAGACATAATTGCAATTGGACAAGTATTTTTAATGGGTAATTTTTTTTCAATCAAAATAGAATTAACAATTTCCTCACAAAGTCTACTGCTCATATATACTTGTGACAGAGCTACTTCTCCCTTTTCCCACTTATCTCCAATAGATGTTAAAGACTTAACTATATACTCATCAATAAAATCCATTCCATTTTTCTCTTTTAAAAAATGCCCCACAATTTTATTAACTTCTAATTTATTATAATTAAGCAAAGCTTCTTCAAATGCTTCCCAGTTCATAATCTTGCCCTCCCCTTTAACATTAACTCCCTTAAAAACCAATACAATAATATTCAAATCATTACAATTATTATACTCCTTATTATTATATTTTCCCATATTTTTTTAAGTTCATTTTTATTATATGTTTAATTTAATTAAAAAAGCAAAACAAAATGATAAATAAGATCAATTTATGATATAATAAAATCATTTAAATTATGCAAAAGGAGTTGCTTTATAAATGATGAACGAACCTACTGAATATTCAATTTCTAGAGCAGCTGATATCGCTTCTGGAACTCTTGAAGATGAAACATCGAAGCTAAGACGTATCCTATACAATCAAACCCCACAGGATGGTACCTTTAGTCAGCGTATTCCAGGTTTACATATAAATCGCTATTCAAATAGGGAAATGAACATAATGAAAACCTTCTTCTTGCCCTCATTATTAATTGTTGCACAAGGAAAAAAGACTGTTACTTTAGGTAAAGAAAGCTATGAAGTAGGCAGTTCACAAATGCTTATGTTCCCAGTTTCATTACCAATTGCACTCCAAACCACACAAGCTAGCATTTCTAAACCCTTCCTAAGTGTAGGCTTGGAGCTATCACCTCAAAAAATATCGGAGCTGGTCCTAAAAGTGTATCCTAATGGTCTCCCTACTATTCGTCAGAGAAGTGCTGTTTACTTAAGTTATGCAGACTCTGGCATTATTAATGCAGTAATTAGGCTTGTGGAATGTCTTAAAAGTCCTAGCGATACTAATTTATTAGCACCACTTGTGTTAGAAGAAATTTTGATACGAATACTACGCAGCAAAATCGGTGTAATGGTTGCTGAAATGGGCTTTGCAGATTCTAGCATTCAAAGAGTTGGTAAGGCAATTTCCTGGCTTCGTGATAACTTCAAAGAACAGATAAAGATTACAGATTTAGCTCAGTTGGTGCACATGAGTGAATCATCTTTTCACGAACATTTTAAATCAGTTACTTCTATGAGCCCTTTGCAATACCAAAAAGCACTACGTCTTCATGAAGCTAAAAATCTAATGATCTCTCAATCAATGGATGCTGGCACTGCAGGTCAGCTAGTTGGATATTCCAGTGATTCTCAATTCAGTAGAGATTACAATCGTTTTTTTGGAAAACCTCCCAAAAAAGATATAGCGAGTTTACGTCAACAAACGTAAAATTAAATCTATCAAATTTAATGATATTTAAAAAGACATTTTCGGAGGATTAGGCAAGAATCAAAGGAAAATATGCAAATTTTTTTATAAAATTCACGATAAAATGAAATCATAGATAAATAATATCATTGTTAGGAGGAATTTATTATGCGTATTTTTGTTACTGGTGCAACAGGATTTATTGGTTCTGCTGTGGTTCATCAGCTAATCGAAGCAGGACACGATGTTCTTGGGCTTGCACGCTCAGAGGAATCGGCAAAAGCACTATCCTTAGCTGGAGCTACAGCTCATCGTGGTTCTTTGGAGGATATTGTAAGCCTTCGTCGAGGAGCCGCTATGTGCGATGGTGTTATACACACAGCCTTTATGCCTATCGCGGCTGTTTCTTCCAATCCTGCTATTGCTTGTGAAACAGATCTTCGTGTTATCGAAGCACTTGGAGAAGAGCTTGAAAATTCTGGGCGTCCTTTAGTTATTACTTCTGCTATAGCAGTGCTCAAACAAGGTATAATTGGCACAGAAAAAGATATGGGTGACTCCACTGCACTTGGTGCTTTACGTATCCCATCTGAAAAAATAGCTCTTTCATTAGCTTCCAAAGGCGTAAGAACATCGATAGTTCGCCTTCCTCCATCAGTACATGGAGATGACAAGCATGGCTTTATCCCTACTCTTATTAATATTGCCAGTACTAAAGGAATCTCAGCCTATATTAATGACGGCACTAATTGCTATTCTGCAGTTCATCGTGAAGATGCTGCAAAGCTTTTTAGGTTGGCAGTAGAAAAAGCACCAGCTGGGTCAATCCTTCACGGTGTAGCAGAAGAAGGTGTTCTATTTAAAGATATAGCTGCAGCAATCGGTCATCGCTTAAATTTGCCTGTAACATCATTATCTAGAGAGGCTGCAGAAAAACACTTCAGTTGGTTTGCACCTTTTGCTGCCATTGACAGTCCCGCTTCTAGCGATTTAACAAGGAAGCTTCTTGGATGGGAACCTATAAAAACAGGCCTAGTTTCAAGTATAAATATAAAATAAAAATAAGGCAGGCTACTTATTTAATTAATAAGTAACTGCCTTGTTTTTCCAGCTACCCCTCTTCCACCTAATTAATAATAATATACCTCTAACTACCTCATCTAGTGCCATACCTATCCAAACTCCAACAAGACCTAAATGAAAATTTATACCTAGAATATATCCTATTCCAACGGAAAATCCCCATTGAGATAATATCCCAAGCACCGTTGGAAATTTAACATCTCCTGCAGCTTGCATCGCATTAATGATTACTAGATTGCAGCTTCTACCAAACTCTAGCAATATAGTGATAAGCATAATTTTTTCTCCTAAATTAATAATTTCCTTGTTACTTGTAAATAACTTAAAAGTAAAGCTGCTAATTAGGAAATTAATAGTTGCTATTAAAATGGCTACAATAATTGCTATCTGTAAAGTTTTCATAACTCTTTTATAAGCAAATGGTTCATCTTTATCACCAATTGCGTGTCCAACAATTATAGAAGTTGCAATTCCAACTGATAATGAAAATAAATATGAAAAATTACTTAATAAATTGCTATATATTTTTGTAGTAATTGCTACTATTCCTAAAGTATTTACAAACATAGTAACTACAATTTGAGAAATATTATATGATATATTTTGTCCTGCCGTTGGTATTCCTAACCTTATCAATTTTATAACTATATCTTTTGGAAATGGCCTCATATATTTAATAGAAATTTTACCGTCAATAAACTTATTAAAAATCACTAATGCAATAACTAATCCCACTATCTTACTGCAGGTTGTGGATATTGCTACCCCTTCAACACCTAGTTTTAAATATTTCAAAGGTCCATATAAAACAAAATAATCACCAATTATGTTAAGTACATTCATTCCAAAAGAAATAACCATTCCAATCATAGTTTTACCATTACTTCTGAATATTTGTGTAAAGGAGTTAAAAATTGCATCAATAAATATAAAGCCTCCTAGTATCTCAATAAATTTATTTGCATCATTAAACATTTCTGCTGGTACCCTCATAAAGTGTAATAATGCTCCACTTCCAAAAAATATTATGATGCTTATAAATGCACTTAATAATAAATTAAAGGTGACAGAAACCGTATAGATTATATTTATTTGTTCTTTCAACTTAGCTCCTAGATACTGCGAGATAATGACCCCTGTAGCACTAGAAATAATTGAAAAAGCTAAAGTTAAGAAACCTAAAAGTTGATTAGCATTTCCAACTGCACCTACTGCTGTATCTGAATAATTGCTAAGCATTATTGAATCAATATATCCTAATGACATAACAAGAAAGGTTTGAACAAAAATTGGCCAAGTTAATTTAAACAAGGAAGAATTTTTTATATCACTAATTTCTTCAGTCTTCCTTATATTTTTATTTTTCCATAAATAATTTAACATTGTGTTATCTCCTATCAATTTGACTATATATTTTAATGATATTATAATTAAAATAATGTTAAAATTCTTGCAGTATTGACACAATTATTAACACTATCTTGCTAAAAAGGAGTTTGATTTATGGATTATTATGAATTCCAAAGACACGAAGAAAAGAAGGAACATGGTAATATTATGTTTCCATTTGTTAAATACCACACAGATATTCCTAATTGCATTTCATGTTTTCCCATTCATTGGCATGGAGATATTGAAATCATTTTTGTTAATTATGGAAACTGTTATTACATAGTCAACTCTAAAAAACTTCTTTTAGAAGAAGGAGACATTCTTGTTATTACCCCTTCCGTATTACATTCTTTTTATCAAAATGGAAATAATACATTTTTAGGAGATACCTATGTTTTTAATTTAAATATTATTAATAACAACATGGACATATGTAATAGTAAATATTTTAGGCCTTTATTAAAAGGCGAATGTAGTCCATATTTATTGATAAAAAAAAATCACATAGCCTACTCAAAATGCATGAAAATTATGAATGAACTTAGTTCCACTTTCAAAGAAAAAAATGAATTCTATGAAATAAAAATCAAGGCTTTTTTATTAGAACTTTTCTATATATTTTTTACTGAAAAAATTATAACCTTATCCTCCAAACCAAAGGAAGATAAGGTTACAAAAATAGCAAAAGAAATTCTTACATTTATAGAAGAAAATTA
>JAJXWJ010000022.1 GCA_021781655.1 Bacillota bacterium
GAATCCTGCTAAATGCTACGCATTACGTAGGATTACAACCTTAGGAAAATTTGAGGTGATACCATTTTCAGAGGGAAAGAAAAAATCCTTTGGTGGCAAAGCCTCAAGGATTTTTCGAAAGGATTATAAAAGCTATATGAGAGGGGAAGTTTTATGATTAATCAATTGGATTTTAACATAGACAAAGGGCGATGTTTTACAACTCGTCGTGATAAAAAAACACATAAAATTTCAAAAGTGGATAAGTTAGTAAATGGAAGAGTGATTCCAACAAATAATATAGTAGAAGTTCTTGAAGCACTTATAGAGCCTGGTGATAGAGTAGCGTTGGAGGGAAATAATCAAAAACAAGCAACTTTTCTTTCCAATGCACTTAATCAAGTAAACCCTAATAAAATTAATAATTTACATATGGTTATGTCAAGTGTTTCCAGACCTGAACACCTTGATATTTTCGAAAAAGGTATCGCAAAATCATTAGATTTTTCATACTCAGGACCTCAAAGTCTTCGTATGGCACAAATGATTGAAGATGGAACGGTTAAGGTTGGATCTATTCATACCTATCTTGAGTTATATGGAAGATTGTTTGTCGATCTCACACCTAATATAGCTTTAGTTGCAGCAGATAAAGCTGATGCAAATGGAAACCTTTATACTGGTCCAAATACTGAGGAGACTCCAGCCATAGTGGAAGCCACTGGATTTAGAGATGGTATTGTAATAGTGCAAGTTAATGAATTAGTAGAAGAAGTGCCTAGAGTGGATATACCTGGCTCTTGGGTAGATTTTGTTGTTGTTGCTGACAAGCCATATCAATTAGAAGCATTATTTACTAGAGACCCTAGACAAATTAGTGAAATTCATATTCTTATGGGTATGATGGCTATTAGAGGGATATATGAGCGACATAATATACAATCACTTAATCATGGAGTTGGCTTTAACACAGCAGCAATAGAATTGTTGCTTCCAACCTATGCACAATCCCTTGGGCTTAAAGGAAGGATATGCAAAAATTGGGTGCTGAACCCTCATCCAACCTTAATTCCGGCTATAGAAAGCGGATGGATTGAAAGTGTACACTGCTTTGGTGGAGAATTGGGAATGGAAAAGTATGTTGCAGCAAGACCAGATGTATTCTTTATTGGTAAAGATGGGAGTCTCCGTTCCAATCGTGCAATGTGTCAGGTTGCCGGTCAATATGCGGTAGATGCATTTGTAGGTTCAACGCTTCAGATGGATTATTATGGAAACTCCTCTACGGTTACCTTGGGAAGGCTTGCTGGTTATGGAGGAGCACCTAATATGGGATCAGATACACATGGAAGAAGGCATTCCTCAGATGCTTGGCTAAATATGATAACAGGAGAAAGTGACATTCAGCGTGGAAGGAAACTAGTTATACAGATGGTAGAAACCTTTCAGCAAGGAAATAAACCTGTATTTGTGGAATCATTAGATGCTATTAAGGTTGGTGAAGCTGCAAAACTTCCTATAGCGCCAGTTATGGTATATGGTGACGATGTGACACATGTAGTAACAGAAGAAGGAATTGCATATCTATATAAAGCAAAAAATGAGGAAGAACGTAAAATGGCTTTATGTACCATTGCTGGAGTAACTCCTTTTGGAAAAAGCAGCAGTAAGGAAATAACTAATAAATTAAGAAAAGAAGGAATAGTTGCTTTTCCAGAAGACCTTAAAATAAGCCGTAAAGAGGCAAAACGTTCTTTGCTTGCAGCAAAAAGCATTGATGATCTTGTAGGTTGGTCTGGAGGACTATACGAACCTCCAGCTAAATTTAAAAGCTGGTAAGTATACTATAAATTAAAAAATTAGCTTTGGAGGTGTTTTTAAGTGGAAAAATTAATATTTGAATATCCAGCAACTAAGCTTATTCCTAAAGGTGCATTTGTCGGAGTAGTTAGCTCTGGAGATTTAGAAATTTTATTAGAACCTATTGATGGTTTTAAAGCTTATGTTGTAGTAAGGACTAGATTTGATGGGTTCAGGCAAGTTTGGAAAGATATATTAGATAAATTTTTTATAGAAAATGCTATTTCAGCTAAAATTGAAATTAATGATTTTGGTGCAACACCAGGTATGGTTAACTTAAGATTATTACAAGCCTTGGAGGTGTGCAATGATGATAAAGCACAATAATAGCTTTGTAGAACTAAGTGCACGGGAACGTGCAAAAAAATTATTAGATAGTGGAACTTTTAGAGAATTGCTTGGTCCTTTCGAGAAAATAGAATCACCTCACTTAGAGCCACAAGGTATTGTACCACAATCTGATGATGGAGTTATAGTTGCACGTGGAACAATTTGTAATGAAAGAGCTGTTGTAATTTCAATAGAAGGTGCTTTCCAAGGAGGAGGTATTGGTGAGGTTTCAGGAGCTAAAATTGCTGGTGCGTTAGAAAGAGCAGTTAAAGATAATGAGATTGGAATGAAAACAAATGCAATAATAGTGCTTGATAGTGGTGGGGTTAGACTTCAAGAAGCTAATTATGGATTAATGTCTATTTCTGAAATTCAATCGGCAATTGTTGCCTTACGAAACTATGTACCTGTAATAGGGGTTATACCAGGAAAGATTGGATGCTTTGGTGGAATGTCTATGACAGCAGGGCTTTTTAGTAAAATTATTATTACTCGTGAGGGTAGAATGACCTTAAATGGACCAGAAGTTATTGAAGAAGAAGCTGGAGTAGAAGAATTTGATTCCAGTGATAAAAAGCTTATATGGGAAACAATAGGAGGGGAACAAAGACAAGCTACAGGATTTGCAGATGTGCTTGTAGAGGATGATATAAGCACTATAATTGAAGCTGTGAAAACTGCTGTAAAGGAAGGAAAACCTTCTGTTTTAAGAAGTAGACAAATACAACTCTTTTTATCCCGATATAAAAGTATTGAGCCATCTAACCCAATAACGCCACAAAAGCTTCGTGAATTATGGTCTAAAGATGAACTTATAAAAACTGACGAGGATATAAAAATAGAAGGAGAAAAGTATACTGAAAAAGCAATGAGCAGAGGTAGATTATGGTTTGAAAAATTAACAGGTATATCAAAGCTTGAAGGCTTGGAGGTAAGTTCTGTATTATGTACAGATGCTATATTAAAAGGTGAAGAGGTTCGGTACATTGCAGTAATTCCAAATTCCAATGGTAGATTTCCAAGGGCTAGAAAAGGAGAAGTTGGTTTAGAAGAGGGTTTTACAATTGCAAAATATGTTACAAAAGCTATGGAAGAAGATGCAGACAAGGAAATAAAACGTCCAATAATTGCAATTGTTGATGTTCCTAGTCAAGCTTATGGCTATAAAGAAGAATTGCTTGGTATATTCCAGTCCTGTGCTGCTGCTGTTGATGCATATGCTTCAGCAAGATACAATGGACACCCAATTATTTCTTTATTAGTGGGACCAGCAATTTCTGGTGCTTTTTTAACACACGGATATCAAGCAAATAGAATTATTGCTTTAGATGATCCAGGAGTATTAGTACACGCAATGTCTAAACAATCAGCTGCTAGAATTACTAAACGTTCAATTGAAGAATTAGAAGCAGCAGCAAAAAAGGTTCCTTCTATAGCATATGATATTAAGTCATATAAAACTTTAGGAGCACTTGAGGAATTAGTAACTGGTATAGATGCAGAAATACCAAAGGAAGAGGATATTGATATTATTAAAGAGAAAATATATAAAGCTATAGAAGTTACCCGCATATCTAAAATCAGAGATTTAAGCAATCGACTTACATCAAAAGAAGCTATAATAGGACGTGCAGCTGGAATCAAAGTAAGAAAAAGGCTTGAGGAAGAATGGAATTAAGGGTTAATGATTTATTAAAGATAAACATAGATGAAGATATTATTGGTGATTTTCATAGTTCCCCTTGGGTTTATAAAGCCTTAGAGGTTGCACCATATGTAGTAGTTCGCAGAGCACCTATTATTAATAATATTGTACCTGTAGGAATACGTGGAAATAATAGAAGCCAAAGACAAGCTGCAAAGGTTTTATTTAACAATAGTATTGAAATTGTAACGCCAGAAGCGTTAGCCACTAAAAAAAAATGGAGAACTAATAAACATTTAGAAGAAACTAAAATGTTGAAAACACTAGAGAAAGTAGAAAGTACATTAAAAAATTATAATTTAGTTTGGGGACCAACAGGTAGCGTTGGCTTTGAATTAGCAAGTGGAATTGAAACTGTAACTTGCAATAGTGATTTAGATATAATAATAAGAGCACAAAATATACTACCCATAAATATAGCAGAAGAAATTATAAAACAATTATCCAATCTGCCTATTAATATAGATATTCAGCTAGAAATACCAAAAGGCAGTATAGCTTTAGCTGAGTGTACAAAAAATAATATAAAGATTGTACTTAGAACTATTAGTGGCCCTAAATTAATGAAAAACCCTTTATTGGAATATTTGGAGGAGTAGGATGAGTATAGCATTTTTATTTCCAGGTCAAGGTTCACAGCATCCCAATATGCTTCATGCACTTCCTAACCATACTGAGGTTCATAGAACAATAGAGGAAGCAAGTGAAGTATTAGGAAGAAATGTACTCCAGTTAGATAGTAAAGAGTCGCTTTTTTCAACTGTTTCAGTTCAGCTTTCATTACTAATCGTTGGAGTTGCATTAAAAAGGGTATTAAAGTCAGAAGGAGCATTACCAGATATAGTAGCAGGACATTCTATAGGTGCTTTTTCAGCAGCAGTAGCAGCTGAAACCTTAGCTTTTAAAGATGCAATTATGGTAGTTGAACTTAGAGGAAAGCTTATGGAGAAAAGTTATCCAATTAATTATGGAATGGGAGTTATAGTTGGACTTAATGAAATACAGGTAAATATAATTGTAAATAGAGTTAACTCAGGAAAATATCCAATTTATATAGCTAATTTAAATACATATGATCAGATAGTAATATCTGGTCATTTAAAAGCCATTGAAGAGGTATTTAAATTAGCTAAAGCTATGGGAGCAAATAACACAAAACTTTTAAATGTAAGTGTTCCATCTCACTCAAAACTTTTAAATAATGTTGCTAAGGAAATCGGTGACAAAATGATGAATACTCAATTAAGGGTTCCGAAGGTGCTATATGTTGGAAATTGTAGAGCAAGGGTACTAGGAAATCCAGAAGCTATAAAAATAGATCTTTCAGAAGGGGTTTGTAAAACGGTTAGGTGGTATGATACTATTACATTAATGTATGAACGTGGTGTAAGGTTATTTGTAGAGCTTGGACCAGGTGAAGTTCTCACAAATATTGCAAAAAAGGAATTTCCTGATGCTAGATGTATTTCACTTTTAAATACTGGGATACAATCTACTTGCATTTTAATGCAGCGAGAAAAAAGTAAAATATATTAAAGGAGAAATTAAGATGATTAAGGAAGAAAATTTAGAATTGATGAACAAATTTTTTAGTGATTTTATGAAAAGAGATAAGGCTGAAAAATTAAGAAAATATAAGGTTATTAATCAATATGCTAAAAAAGGTCAAATATTATTTGTAGGCTCGTCATTAATGGAATTTTTTCCAATCAATGAATTACAGCAGACTTTAAAAAAACAATATATTATATATAATCGTGGTATTGGAGGGTATGTGACCTCTGAACTACTTAATTCAATGGAGGAGTGTATTTTTGAATTGGAGCCTTCAAAAATATTTATAAATATAGGTACAAATGATATTGGAGCAATTAGTGAGGATTACACAAAGGAAAAATTTCTTGAAAATTATGATGACATATTGACTCAAATAGGTAAAAGATTACCTAAGTGTAAAGTATATGTAATGGCTTATTATCCATGTAATCCCAAAGCAGATTTTGATGGTATAGGTAAAGATATGAAAGAAATGTTATTTAAGTCTAGAAATAACGTTTCTATTTTAGAAGCAAACAAAGATGTAGAAATATTAGCAAAGAGACATGGTTTTGAATTTATAAATGTTAATGAAGGATTGATGGATGAAGAAGGTAACTTAAAAAAAGAATTTTCCACAGATGGTATTCATATGTTTGCAAATGGATATTCTGTAATACTAAATAATCTTGAAAAGTATTTAAATTAAAACATATATGGATAAGGGCAACGAGTTTAATTTAACTGACTTTTCATTAACAATTAGTAGTTTGGCAATTCAGGCTATTTTATATGAAGTAGCTTGTTTCCCATCTCCTGGTTTAGTATCACCAGTATCTAATGGAGCACATAAAGATATGAATTATTTCACATTCATAGATAGTACTGCGGCATTAAGTAAATACATGGCATTATTTGTGCAAGAAGGTTATAACAATGAAAGTTGTAAAGCCATTTTTAGCAGTATAAGAAATGTTGGTATTGAGGCAGAAAAATATATGTTTAATAAAACTAATGGGATAAACACTCATAAAGGCATGCTTTTTTTAATGGGAATTGCATGTGCAGCAGTAGGAAAAGTTATTTATGAAAAAAAACAATTTTACGAGATTCAAGGCATTATAAAAGAAATGACAAAAGGAATTGTAAATAAAGAATTATTATCATTAAAATATAGTCCCCAATTATCACATGGTGAAAAGTTATATTTGAAATATAACTTAAGTGGTGTTAGAGGTGAGGTGGAAAAAGGAATCCCCACAGTTTTTAATTACGCTTTGGAGCTATATAAAAAAAGTAAAAATTTAAATTTAAATGACAGATTAGTTCATACCTTAATAGGAATAATGACTATATGTAACGATACTACAATAATTTATAGACATAATGTAGATACATTGGAAGAAGTAAAAGAAAAGGCAAAAAAAATAATGATGCTTGGTGGTATGAACACATCAGAAGGAAAAATAGAAATAGAAAATACAGGTAAACAATTCATAGAAAGAAATATAAGTCCTGGAGGAAGTGCGGATTTACTTGCAGTAACAGTATTTTTGGATTTAGTAAGTCAATATTTGTTAAGGCTAAAGGTAACAAAAGATACCGAATAAAAATTTAATTAGCGATAAACTATTTTTATAAAGGAGCTGGTTAAAATGGATAACAAATATTTTAATATAAAAGATACATTGTACGATATAACGGAGAAAAGCAGTGAAGCTACTGATTTATTAGCTGAAGTTGGCTTTAGCAATTTAAAAGATGAGAATATGAGAAAAACTTTTGGAAAATCAATATCATTAGAAGATGCTCTTAAGCTAAAAAAAATCAATGTAGAAGATTTTCTAAAAGAACTTGAAGTTAGGATGCAAAATTATGAAATGCAATTAACAAATGAAAAAGAAGTAGTAAAGGCTATAGGAGTTTTGCCATGTCCAGTTAAGACTCCCCTTACAGATGCTTTTGAAAGCTATTTAAAAGTTACAAGCTTTGGTTTTAAATTAGACTATGAATTTAAAGCAGCATCAATGGGCTTAGATTGGCTAAAAGATACTCTTGTAAATGAATCGGAAGAAAAATTGCCGGATATATTCATATCTGCCGGTTTTGATTTGTTTTTTGATAAAAGTTTATTTGGTAAATATGAGGAATTGTTTGAAGATTTAACTCAATTAGAGTACTATAATGAAGATTTTAATAATGAATACATTACTTTAAAAGATCCGGATAAACATTATTCTATATTAGGCGTTGTACCAGCTATGTTTATGGTAAATAAAGAAGAACTAAATGGAAGGAAGATGCCAACTAGTTGGGAAGATTTGCTTAGCACGGAATTTGAAAATAGCATTAGTCTGCCTATGGGAGATTTTGATTTATTTAATTCAATTTTACTTAATATTTACAAAAAATTTGGTGAAGATGGAGTTGAGAAATTAGGGAAAAGTCTTAGGGTCAGCATGCATCCTTCTGAAATGGTGAAATCTCATATAAAGAAAAATGATAAGCCAGTAGTAACAATTATGCCTTATTTTTTCACCAAAATGGTTAAAAAAGGAGGCCCAATGGTTCCTGTATGGCCTAAAGAAGGAGCTATTATAAGTCCTATATTTATGCTTACTAAAAAAGAAAAAAAAGAACAATTAAAGCCAATTGCTCGTTTCTTTGCTTCAAAGGAGGTAGGGGAAATTTTATCTCATAATGGCAAATTTCCTAGTGTAAATCCAAAGGTAAACAATATGCTAAATAAAGAAGACAAATTTATGTGGTTAGGTTGGGATTTTATTAAAGAAAATAATATGAGTACTTTAATAGAAAAATGTGAAGCTATTTTTAATGCTGCTTCTAAAGGAGAGTAGATAAAATGAATTTGGTTACAATATCAGGGCCTCCATCTTCAGGCAAGACCTCTGTAATATTAAAGGTTATAGAAGCTGTTAAAAAAAGTGGATTAGCTGTTGGAGTGGTAAAATTTGATTGCCTTTATACTGAAGATGACATTTTATATGAAAAGGCAGAAATACCAGTTAAAAAGGGTTTATCAGGCTCACTATGCCCAGATCATTTTTTTGCTAGTAATATAGAAGAAGTAGTTACTTGGGGAAAAAAACAAAGCCTTGATTTATTAATAACTGAAAGTGCAGGCTTATGCAACAGATGTTCTCCTTATATAAAAGGAATAAAAGCAATTTGCGTTATTGATAATTTAAGTGGAATAAATACACCAAAAAAAATAGGACCTATGCTTAAAACTGCTGATATAATAGTTATAACTAAAGGAGATATAGTATCACAAGCTGAGAGAGAGGTTTTTGCTTCAAGAGTAAATTCTGTAAATCCACAAGCAGTTATTATTTTTGTTAATGGACTTACAGGGCAAGGTGCTTTTGAATTAAGTACCCTAATATATGATGAACACTTAGATATTGAAACTGTAAAGGGAAAAGAATTAAAATTTTCAATGCCTTCAGCTCTCTGTTCATATTGTTTGGGAGAAACACGAATAGGATCTGAATATCAAATGGGTAATGTAAGAAAGATAGATATAGGTGATGAAAATGATTAAAATAAAGGAACTAGAAGGGGAAAAAATTAAATTAATTGAAAAACAATATCCTTTTGTATTATCTTTTTTTGAGAACAATAAATTAGATGTTACCCAATACAAAGATTATACACTATTACAATATTTTAATCATTTTACAGAGGAAGAACTAGTAGAATGGGCTATTGATATTCCTAAAATGAAAATAGATTTAGAAGCATATATAAATCAAATGCTACAATTTTTAGGCTTAGATAAAGAAAAGGTAACTTCTATTACAATTATTGCTGGCAAAGACAAGTATGGGAATAAAGAAAGCTTCCATAAGCTTACAGTTAATAAAAGTGAAATAATATCTATAGTTGGACCAACAGGAGCTGGAAAAAGCAGATTATTAGCAGACATTGAGTGGGCAGCTAACAAAGATACCCCTACTGAAAGGATAATTTTAATTAATGGTGAGCCTGCAAATAAAGATATGAGATTTTCTACTAGCAATAAATTAGTTGCTCAGCTATCTCAAAATATGAATTTTGTTATGGACTTAACCGTAAATGAATTTTTAGAGCTACATGCAAAGAGCAGAATGGTAGATAATGAAGAGGAAATTATTAAAAAGATTTTAGATGCTGCAAATGAGCTTGCTGGTGAAAAGTTCAAGTTAGAAACTCCAATTACAGCTTTAAGCGGAGGTCAATCGAGAGCTTTAATGATAGCTGATACAGCTATTTTAAGCACTTCGCCTATAGTTTTAATCGATGAGATAGAAAATGCGGGCATAGATAGGAAAAAGGCTTTAAAGCTTTTGGTAAATGAAGAAAAAATAGTGCTTATGGCTACCCATGATCCATCCTTAGCACTTATGGCAAATAAAAGAATTGTAATAAGAAATGGTGGCATTTATAAAATAATAGAAACAGATGAAGAAGAAAAATGTTTATTAAAAAGTTTAGAGAAAGTAGACATGCTTATTAATGAAATGAGATCATCCCTTAGAGAAGGAGAAAAGCTTAAAAAAAATAATGAATTATTTACAAGCGGTATCTTATGATACCGAGTTTACAAAAGAAAGAATATATAATTTAGACATAGTAAAAAAACAAAGGAACAATAAAGGGAGGATTTGAAATGAGTATGTTTTGTTATCAATGTCAAGAAACAGCAAAAGGAACAGGTTGTACAATTAAAGGTGTATGTGGAAAAAATGACAAGGTTGCTCGCTTACAGGATCTAATGATATATACGGTAAAAGGTATTGCATTACTTCAAAAAAAAGGTCTTGAAAAAGGTATTAGACTTACTAAAGCTAATCATTTTATGATAAATGGTTTGTTTATGACTATTACAAATGCTAATTTTGATGATGAAGCTTTTGTAGAGAAGATAAATGAAGGAATTAAGTTAAGAGAAGAAATTAAGAAAGAATTAACGGCTAAAGGAATTGATTTAGGAGAATTGCATGATGCTGCTACTTTTGTTGCTGAAAGTACTAGTGAAATTTTAGCAAAAGCTGAAGCTAAAGAAGTGGGTGTATTAGCTACAGAAAATGAAGATGTACGTTCTTTAAGAGAATTAATAATATATGGACTTAAAGGTATGGCTGCTTATGCTGAACATGCGTTTAATCTAGGCAAAGAAAATGAAGAAATTTATGATTTTATAGTAAAAGCTTTAACTGCTACATTGGATGATTCTTTGACTGCAGAACAGTTAACAAGTCTTACTTTGGAAACAGGAAAATTTGGTGTAGACACTATGGCTATGCTTGATGCTGCTAATACAGGAGCTTATGGAAATCCAGAAATAACAGAAGTAAATATAGGCGTTAAAAATAATCCAGCAATATTAATTTCTGGTCACGATTTAAAGGATTTAGAAGAATTACTAGAGCAAACAAAGGATTCAGGAGTTGATGTATACACTCATGGTGAAATGTTACCAGCTCATTATTACCCATTCTTTAAAAAATACTCTAACTTTGTAGGTAACTATGGTAATGCTTGGTGGAAGCAAAATGAAGAATTTGAAGCTTTTAATGGACCAATATTATTTACAACAAATTGTATAATACCACCAAGAGATAGCTATAAAGATAGAGTTTATACTACAGGAGCTACAGGTTACCCAGGCTTTAAATATATAAAGGCAAGAGAAGAAGGCGGGGTAAAAGACTTTAGTGAAATTATAGCTCATGCAAAGAAGCTTCCAGCACCAAAGGAAATTGAAAATGGAAAAATCGTAGGTGGTTTTGCTCATGCTCAAGTATTTGCTTTAGCTGATAAGGTAGTAGAAGCAGTAAAATCAGGAGCTATTAAAAAGTTCTTTGTTATGGCAGGCTGTGACGGAAGAATGAAATCTAGAAGCTATTATAGTGAATTTGCAGAAAAATTACCAAAGGATACAGTAATATTGACAGCCGGCTGTGCAAAATACCGTTATAATAAGCTTAATTTAGGGGATATTGGTGGAATACCAAGAGTTCTTGATGCAGGTCAATGTAACGATTCTTATTCATTAGCAGTAATTGCGTTAAAATTAAAAGAAGTATTTGAACTAAATGATGTAAATGAGCTTCCTATAGCTTACAATATCGCTTGGTACGAGCAAAAAGCAGTTATAGTTCTTCTTGCCCTATTATATTTAGGTGTTAAAAATATTCATCTTGGACCTACACTTCCTGGATTCTTATCACCAAATGTAGCTAAAGTTTTGGTAGATAACTTTGGAATAGCAGGAATAGGAACTGTTGATGAAGATATGAAAATGTTTTTAGGTTAATATGATTTATAAATAGCCCAGTAGTTAAGCCGTAACTACTGGGCTATTTATAATATATAATAAAATTATTAATTTGCAGTTTTCAATCTAAATATAAATGGAATACTAATAAGTAAAGCGGCAGCTGTAACATAAAGAGCTAAAACGGGATTGAAATTATCTGCAATCAATCCTATGAAAGCAACACCTATGGAGCCTAAAGTATTTCCTATTCCTAAGGTAAGTCCTGATGCCATTCCTTTATTTTCAGGAAATAAGGCTTGGCTAAATACCATTACCACAGAACCAGTTGAATATAAAGCTGCTCCAAGCAAAGCAATAAAAATATAGGATAATATAATATTGTTTACATTTAAAAAAGTTATTAAAAATACGCTTGAAAGTATTGCAGAAAATACTAATACAGGTTTTGGACCTACATAATCTGAAAGTGCTCCACCAATAAGATTTCCTATACTTCCTGCAATAAATAATAAGGAAAGAAGTCCTGCAGTTTCCGTTAAAGGATGTCCCCATTGTTTCCACAATATAGGTACAAGTGTTAAAGTAGAAAGGGTTGTTAAAGACCTTAAGCCTACTACAGCTAATAGCTTACTTGCACTTTTTATACCATTTATAAATTCAGGTGTAATAATTTTTTTGTTATTTTTATGAGAAGGTATTTTTGGAACCATTACGCTCATAATAAGTGACATAATTAAACCTGGAATTGCTACAAATAATAAACCTGTTCTTCCACCAAGCAAAATTGCTGTACTTGCTAAAATAGGTGCAACAGCTCTTCCTAGATTTCCTCCAATCATAAATAAACTCATCCCTAGGCCTTTACGCTCGCCAGTTATTTCACTTACTAATGCTGAAGCATGTGGATGGAAGGCAGCATTTCCTAATCCACCAATAAGTAGAGCAACAAGTAATAAAGGATATGTTGGAGCTAAACCTAAAGCAATTGCAGAAAAAATACTACCTAAAATTAATCCGCCAACAATAAAAATTCGTCCTCCAATTTTATCGGCAAAAAAACCCATAACAGGCTGAAGTAATTGTGATGTTAAAGAAATTACCGTACTAATTAGAGCTGCTTGTGCAATACTAAATTTTAGCTGAACCATTAGTATTGGAAGTAGTACAGGATAAAGATTTGGGTAGGTATCATTAGCTAAATGGGCTATAGTAAATACACCAGTTTTTAAACCATTGCTAAAATTAAATTTTTTTTCAGTAACTATGTTTATCATAAATTAATCACCACCTTGTAAAAATTATCTTCCCATTTTCTTAAGCTGTTCTAGAAAATAGTTAAGATTTATTACTCTGCTTTCAATGTCTTCTTTAAAATAGCTCAATTTTTCATAACCAATGTCAGTTATTTTATAAATCTTTTTAGCAGGTCCAGGCTTACTAGTATCCCAATTTGCTATGACTGCACCTTCCGTTTCTAATTGGTTTAATGTTCTATAAACACCAGCAGAATCACAACTGAAATTTTGCAATCTTTCTTTTAAAGCATTAAGAATATAACCTCCGTGATTTTCACCTTCAGCTAATATTAATAATATAAACGCAGGAAGATGTCTATATTGCTGACCTTGTTTAGATGCCATAATATCACCTCTTAATTTATTATCTTTTAATAACACTATACTGCAAATAACAGTATAGTGCAATAGTCAAATAAAATATTTAGCATATGCTTAATATTTTTGATAAAATAATATAAGAAATATTAAATTAAAAAAGGAGAAGCTATGTCTAAAAATATATTGAAAATTAGGGCACATCATTTTTTATGTATGCAAGGCTTTCAAGGTTATGGATACAATGATAACTTTGTATGTAATATGAGTAAAGTTATTAAAGAGATTAAAGAAAATGGAGAAAAAAATATTCTTTTGATAAATTATTGCGATGATATTTGCCAGGCATGCAATAATAATGAAAATGGAAGCTGCTTAGATTATGATAATATAAGAAGGATGGACAATTTGGTGCTTGAAAAATTAGAATTGGAAAATAAACAGCTTATATCACCTTTACAGATGTTTGAATTAGTAAATAATAAACTTAAAACATTAGAAGCTGGTAATGAAATTTGTGGTGATTGCAGTTGGAAAGAAAAATGCCTTTTTTATATAGCTCTAAAATAAAATTAAGTTGCAATTTTATTTTAGAGCTAACAAAATAATATCAATAAGTTTAATATTCACCTTTAATTACAAAAAATGAACCTCTAATGGTTCCAGCTAATTTGGATTTTTGCCTAGCAAACTTAAACTTTCCATCTAATTCCTTAGGTATTTCCATTCCATCAGAAAGTTTAAAGCCAACAGCACGTTTTTTAGGATTGTCAACGGTGTACATAACATTAAGTCCTAAGCCGTCTTCATAAAAAATATAGGTGAATTTAATATTTTCTACTTGAAAAGAAGAGGTTTCTAAAGGCTTTGCTGAAAATTCAATGTCACGCTCAACTTTCAAAATTTTGTTTACATAATCAATATTATTCTGACTTAAGTTAGCTGGTATAACAGTAAATTCATGTTTATATTTGTTCATAAAATAACGGGCTTCATTAGCACGTAACCCAGCAAGTTGAAGAGCTACAGGTGAAGCGTCTAAACCGATTGTAGATACATTTTTAAAATCAACAATATACGACATAAAAATCACTCTTTCTTTAATTTATTTTTATAATTGCTCAGAATAATAATAGATAATATATTATAGCATAGAAGCTTCATTAATTGTTGTTTGAAAAATTATTAACAATTCATACTTGAATTTGTCACAGTTTTGTAATAATTTAATAATAAAATATTTATCGAATATATTAAATCCAGTAGAAGGCAATAAAGCTGGCTACTGGATTTTTTGCCTTGTTAAATACTATCATTAAACTTAGACGAAAGAAGGAAAAAAGTATATATGAATCTTTACAGTAAATATTTAAAGAAGTATAAAGTTCCATTTACAGTAGCTATTTTATGTGTTACTTGTGAAGCAATTTGTGACCTCCTTGGACCAACACTAATGTCAAATATAATCAATTCAGGAATAGATAAGAGTCTATTATCGGAGGTTTATTTCTGGGGTTTAATGATGCTTTTGGTTACAGCACTAGGTGCATTTTTTGCCGTTATTAGAAATAATTTAGCAAGTATGGTTTCTCAATTTATAGGGAAAGACCTAAGATATGATATGTTTCAAAAAATTATGCGTTTTTCTGAAGAAAGTGCTGATGAAATCGAAAGTGGTTCGCTTATAACAAGAATGACTAATGACAGTGCTCAAGTAGTGCAATTTATAAATGGTATAATGCGAATTTTTATGAAAGCTCCTATTACTTGTATTGGAAGTATAATACTTGCAACTATTCTTAATTTTAAATTAAGTTTAATAGTTTATGCTGTTGTGGCAGTGGTATCTATTCTTTTAGTTATAAGTATGAGTTTAAGCTATCCACGATTTTATATGCTTCAAAAAGCTATGGATAAGGTAAATTCTGTTGTTCAAGAATATCTTATTGGTGTTAGGCTAGTTAAAGCTTTTGGTACATATGACAAGGAGAAGGCTAAGTTTGAAACAGCAAATTCAAATTTAATGGATAAAGGAGTTTCATCTCAAATAATTATTACTTTGATTTCACCCTTTATGACCTTAATAGTTGGTATCGGTACTGTAATTGTAATTTATATTGGAAGCAAGCTTTTTTCTTATAATCTTGCAAAGCTTGGTGATATTACAGCATTTACAATATACATGGCACAAATACTCACTTCTTTAGTAATGATAACTAATATATTTAATACTTTTGTTAGAACAAAAGCTTCAACAGTTCGTATTAAAGAAATATTAGACAGTGAAGAAGATTTCAATCACAGCGGTGAAAAAGGTAAGTTGAATGGAGATATCGAATTCAAAAATGTAACCTTTGCTTATCCTAAAGGCAGCGGTATTCCAGCCATAAAGGATCTTTCGTTTTCCATCGAAAGTGGCCAAAGTTTAGCTATAATTGGACCAACAGGTAGCGGAAAATCAACCATTGTTTGGCTGCTTTTAAGATTTTATGATGTTAATAGTGGAAAAATTTTAATAAATGGACAGGATATTAAAGAAATAAATGTAGATTCAGTTCGTAATAACATTGCTGTTGTGCCTCAAAAACCAACGTTGTTTTCCGGCTCTATAGCTGAGAATATAAAATGGGGAAATCAAGATGCTTCAGAAGCAATGATTCAAACTGCTGCTAAAAATGCAGAAGCAGATTTTATTTTGAAGATGCAGGATGGCTTTGAAAGTATTTTAGGAAGCGCTGCAGTAAATATTTCTGGAGGTCAAAAACAGCGTATTTCAATAGCTCGTGCTATATTAAAAAATAGCTCAATCCTTATTTTAGATGATGCCACAAGTGCTTTGGATGCTGTTACAGAAGCAAAGGTTAGAGAAAATTTAAGTAATAGTGATAAAAACAACACCACAATTACCATTACACAAAGATGTGGCACAGCAATGTTTGCTGATAAAATATTAGTAATGGATAATGGTATAAAAGTAGGTTTTGGTAATCATGAAGAGCTCATGGAAAGCTGTGAAATATATAGAGATATTTACAAAACTCAAATTGAAAGCAGCAAGGAGGGGTAAAAATGTCACAAAATATTCCAAGCGGAAACAAAGGACCAAGTATAAATGTGGGTGGAAGACAGTTTGGAGGAGGAGGAAATAGGTTCGCTCCAACTGCAAAAGCAAAAAATGCTAAAGGTACTATGCTTCGTCTTATAAAGTTGTATAAAAGATGGGCAAAAACAATTTTTATAGCTGTATTTCTTACAGTAATTTCTGCATTAATAACAGTAGCAATACCATTGTTTATTGGAAAAACCTTTAACACCTTTAATGTTAGTATGAAAACAGTAGATTCAAAGAGTTTACTAATAATTTTAGCAATCATTATTGGATTATATGTTTTGAATGCTCTTATTTCTTGCATAAACGGAGTGATAATGCTTAAGGTTTCACAAAAACTTGTATACGTGCTTAGAAAAGAGTTTTTTGAAAAAATGCAAAAGTTGCCATTAGGCTTTTATGATACTCGTTCCCATGGTGATACTATGAGCAGAATTACAAACGATGTAGATAATATAAGCTCTACTATAGCTCAAACAACTACACAGTTAATATCTAGTGTTATTACCCTTGCTGGTTCCTTTATAGTTATGATAATACTAAATATTCAGCTTACTTTAGTAGTTTTATTATGTATTCCTTTGGTAGTTTTGTTAACTCGTATAATTGCATCCAGAAGCCGAATATATTTTTTGGAGCAGCAAAGAGCTTTGGGCTCACTTAATGGTGTTATAGAAGAAAATATATTAGGTTTAAAAATGGTTAAAGCTTTTGATAAACAAGAGGATGTACTTAAGCAGTTTAAAGATATCAATGAAAAGCTTAATGTAAGCAGTACGAAAGCACAAATTTGGTCAGGATATATGATGCCGCTTATGAATGTTATAAACAATTTAATTTTTACTATAGTTGCAATTGTTGGTGGAATATTATCTGTGGGATATGGATTAAGTGTAGGAACTGTAGTTAGTTTTTTAAGCTATTCTAAGCAATTTGCACAGCCTTTAAATTCTGTTGCAGGTATGTTTAATACTATTCAATCTGCTCTTGCTGGAGCAGAGCGTATTTTTGAAATTATGGACAGTGTAGAAGAGATAGCAGATAAAGAAAATGCTACGGAACTTGAAAGTCCAAAAGGTAATGTTACCTTTAATAATGTATGCTTTTCTTATAATAAGAGTAAACCTATTTTAAAGGATGTTAGCTTTAGCGTAAAAGCAGGGGAAGTAGTTGCTTTAGTAGGAGAAACTGGTGCAGGAAAAACTACTATTGTAAATCTTCTAACTAGGTTTTACGACGCAGATAGTGGTGAAATTTTAATTGATAATGAGGAAATTACTAATTTAAAACGAGATAGTCTTAGAAAATGTTTTTCAGTAGTTCTTCAAGATACTTGTCTTTTTACAGGAACGATAATGGACAATATAAGATATTCCCAAAATGATGCTACAGATGAAGAGGTTATAAAGGCTTCAAAAATTGCTCATGCCCATGAGTTTATAGATAAATTGCCAAATGGCTATCATTTCATGGTTTCAGGTGCTGTAGACAATTTAAGTCAAGGGCAACGTCAGCTTATAGCAATTGCCAGAGCGGTGCTTTGCGATAGCCCCATATTAATTTTAGATGAGGCAACTAGCAGTGTAGATACAAAGACGGAAAAAGACATTCAAAATGCATTAGTTAAATTAATGAAGAACCGTACAAGCTTTTTAATAGCACATAGACTTTCAACTATAAGAGATGCAGATCACATAATGGTAATAGGTGATGGCAAAATTCTAGAAAGAGGAAATCATGAAAGCCTTATGAAACAAAAAGGCAGATATTATGAAATGGTTATTAGCCAAATGGGGAAATTAAAAGCTATTTAGATTTTTAAGCACCAGTATGGAACACTAAAAACTTGCAAAACATAATATAAGTTAGAAATACTTTAAAAGGAAAATAGAAATGTATAATGACAATTACTATTTAGATAGATATAATAGTGAAAGGTATCTTTGCCCTTTTAATTGTCCATATTTTAGTAGTCAGCAGCGATTTATTGAATATCCATGTATACCTATGGAGTTAAAGGATTATGGACCACAGCCTTTTGTAATAGATATTAGTGAGGCTGCTAAACAAAACAATAATTATCGTACTACTATTTGGACAGGAAATCATTTGCAGGTTACACTTATGAGCATTAATGTAGGCGATGATATAGGCTTAGAGGTTCATCCTAGCGTTGATCAGTTCCTTCGAATTGAAGAAGGAAACGGTATTGTTAGAATGGGAAAAAGTAAAGGAAATTTAAATTTTGAAGCAAAGGTTTCGAATGATTTTGCAATAATGGTTCCAGCTGGAACATGGCATAATGTAATAAATACAGGAAATATACCTCTTAAATTGTATTCTATTTACGCACCGCCTCAGCATCCGTATGGAACAATTAATATAACTAAATAATAAAGAATAGCTTGAATAAGGGTTAACGAAATTCAAGCTGTTTTTTTCTTTTGCTAATAATTTTTATAAACATTATAATAGGAATAAAAGTACAATTTAGGAGGTGTAGAGATGAAAGTAAAATTCATATTTTATCGTTTATTGCAGTTTATACTCAGTAAAGTGCAACCCATAATTCCTTGGAGAATGCCAGAATTAATTTCTAAAGAAGGAAGTATATATATTTTGCCTAAATATTTAAAAATGGAGGGCTTTAAAAAAGTTTTAATAATAACAACTGAAGGCTTCATTAAAAGAGGTACTTTAAATGGGCTGTTTGAGAAAATTCACAATGCAAAAATTGAGTATGTAATTTTTAATGATGTAAAACCTGATCCAACTATAGAGTGCATAGAAGAGGCTGTAAAAGTGTATAGAAGGGAAGATTGTGAAGGTATTATAGCAATTGGTGGTGGTTCTGTTATGGATGCTGCCAAAATAGTTGGTGCAAGAATAGTTAAGCCAAGACAAAGCGTAAAGGAGATGACAGGACTATTTAAAATTAGGAAAAAGCTTCCGCCACTTTATTTAGTTCCAACTACAGCTGGTACAGGTTCGGAGGTTACTGTGGCTGCAGTTATTACCGATAGCAGCAATCACTATAAATATCCAATTAGCGACACATGTTTACTTCCTAAATTTGCTGTTTTAGATCCTATACTAACCTTAGGATTACCAAAAAATTTAACTGCAAGCACAGGAATGGATGCACTTACTCATGCTGTAGAAGCCTATATTAATAAATTTGCTTCTAAACAATCAAAAAAGTATGCAAAAGATGCAATAAAAATTATATTTGATAATCTTATAAAAGCCTATAATAATGGTGAAGATATAGAGGCTCGCGAACAAATGCTATTGGCTTCATATTATGCAGGTGCTGCTTTTACAAAAGCATATGTAGGTTACGTTCATGCTATAGCACATGGAATAGGCGGATTATATGGCGTACCTCATGGAAGGGCAAATGCAATAATTTTGCCTGTAGTTTTAAAAGCATATGGAAAAGCAATTTTTAAGGAACTTGCTGAATTAGCAGACCTTGTAGCAATCACTGGAAAATCAGATGAAGAAAAAGCAAATAAATTTATAGATGCTATTGTTACAATGAATATAAAAATGGATATTCCTAATAAGCTTGGTGTTATACGGGAAAAGGATATTCCTGAAATTATAAAAAGAGCATTAAAAGAAGCCAATCCTGCATATCCTGTGCCTGTAATTTGGGATTATAATAAGCTTGAAGCGGTTTTAGAAAAGCTATAATAGTGGTATAATAATTATAAATATAGAACATGAGGATGAATAACTGTGGAAAACACTAACTATTTTCAAATTTTAAAAAAAAATCCAGATGCCATTTCCTACATAGAAAATCCAACGGAGGAAATGAAAATATTTGCAGTTAACAATAATGGACTTGTTTTAAAACATATATTAAATCCTAGCATAGAGGTTAAAGAAGCTGCTTTAAATAGCAACAGTAGAGCCATTGAATTTATAGAAAATCCAACGGAAGAAATGATGATAAAGGCAATAAATTCAGGATGGACAAACCTTGAATTGATAAAAAAGCCAACAGAAAAAGTTGTTAAGACTGCTATAAGTCAGGCTGGCTGGGCAATTAAATATATAAAAAATCCAAGTGAAGAATTACAATTATTAGCTATAAGAAAAAATTTTGACGCTATAAAGTTTATAAAAGAGCCTTTTGAAAGTGTACAAATAGAGGCGGTAAAAATAAATTATGAAGCGCTTAGATATATAAATGAACCTTCAAAGGAGGCAGAAATTATAGCTGTAAGAAGTAATGAAAAAGCAATTAATTTTATAAAAGATTTAACCGAGAAAAAAATCATGCAATTTTTGAAGGAAAACTTTTTAGTAATAAAATATGTTATGAATAATATAACAAAAGCTTCTCTAGAACAGTTATTAACAGAAAAATTGTGTGAAGAGGATGTTGATGAGAAGTTTGTAAGGGATTTTTTAAGCTATAATTATATTCAAAAGGGTAACTTAATTATTCCAAAGGATAGGATGGAGTTTATTTATAACTTTGGAAGCAAAAAAGCTAAAAAAATTGCAGTAGATGAGAAGCTGAAGTTAAAATAGAGGTGATACAAATGAATTTTACAGATACATTAAAAAGCGTTGCTTTAGTTTTAGAGGCAGGAGACGTTCCACTATTAGTGGGAGAAAGTGGAATAGGAAAAACAGCGCTAGCTAATACTTTAGCTGAAGAAAACAAATATAGTTTAGTTGTAATTGATGGTAATCTTCTTAAAGAAGGGGAAATAGGTGGACTTCCAACTATTGAAGATTATGAAGTAATTAATGATAAAGGTGAGAGGTTTAAGAAAAAAACAACTGTTTATGCAGTTCACAATAAACTAAAGGAAATTGATGAAGAAATAATAAAAGGAAATACAGTACTTTTATTTATAGATGAAATAAATAGATGTGAACATACTGTGCAGCAAGAACTAATGAATTTAATTTTAAATAGAGAAATAAATGGATACAAACTTAATAAAGAAGTGAAAATTTTAGCAGCAATGAATCCTTCAGCAAAGTATGGCAATGACTTTTCATACCAAGTTGTTGATATGGATGCAGCACAAGAAAACAGGTTTGTGTGGCTTTGTATGGAGCCAGATTATAATGAATGGATAAACTGGGCAAATAACTTTGGTATAGATGAAAAAGTAATTGAATTTATAGGAACTTTTCCAGAATATTTAAATAAAATCAATGAAGAAGACATTAGAGCAACGCCTAGAAGCTATGAAAGGATTTCAAATGCGTATAAAATATATAAAGAGAAAAAAGAAACTATTTCTAGAGAAGTATTTTTAAATGTAGTAAAAGGTAATGTAGGCAAATTAATAGCAGAAGAGTTCGTAAGTTTTTCAGAATCAAATTACAAGCCTCTTGTATCTTTTTACGATGTATTTACTGGGGAGACTTTAAGAGAAGATATTATAGATAGACTTAAAAATGAAAGTCATACAAGGCTATACTTGACGGCAAACAATATTTTAAGGAAACTAAATGAGGACAAAAATATAAGCATCTTTATCAAAAGACTAATAGAGCTTTTAGAGGTTTATCCTGCAGATTTAAAAATAGGAATAATGAAAGATATAAAAAATAATTACGATGAAATATATAAATATGCTATTGAAGATGAGAAATTTGTGGAGGCTTATTTTGAAGCTTACAATTTAACAAGGTGATATTTTATGAAAAGTAATTTTGAAATTGAAGCAAATAAATTATATGAAAAAGCAAATGAGATTATAGATATTTTTTTTAAAACAAACTATAGGGATACTAACATTCCTACAGATTTTAAAAAACAATTTTTTGAATTAGTAGATAAAGTAAATTCAAGACTTATGGAGGATAAAGAAAACTTTTACGGATATTTTTTATTTCAGATGGATAGAGAGATTAATTTTAATATTAGTAGCCCGACAGCAGTAAATTTTAAAGGAGCTAGGTATGTTATTTATTTTAATCCAATAATTTTTTTAAACCTTAATTTAAAGCAAATGGAAAGTACAATAAAACACGAAATACTTCATATAATATCTATGCATTTAATAAGGGCAAAGGGATTAAATAAAAAATATAAAAAATTAGTTGTAAATATGGCAATGGATATTGTTGTTAATACCTTTTTAGACAATTTGCCACCATATGCAACTACGATAGAGTGGGTAAATTTTAAATATGATTTGAAGCTTTCACCTTTCGAATCCTTTGAATATTATGTAGAAAAGCTCCAAAACACATTAGAAATAATAGAAGACGTAGAAACAGAAGATCCTACATATGATTCTGATAAAGAAGATAAAATAGAAAGAGAATTTGACCCTAATAATACTCATGATATATGGGAAAAGTCCAGCGAAATAGATGAAAAAACCTTAAAGGAATTTACAGAGAAATTTGTAGATAACTCAATTAAAGGACAAGTGCCAGAATATATTAACGAAATGCTTTTAGCTATTAAAAACAAGGATGGAGAGTTACCTTGGAATTTGTATCTTAAAAGGCTTATTGGTACAGTAGAAAGCAATAATAAAAAGACTACCACAAGACTAAGCAGAAGACAGCCAAACAGATTGGATTTAAGAGGAGAAATAAGAAGCCATAAGGCAAATATAGCAGTGGCAATAGATATTAGCGGCAGTATAAGTGATGAGGAGTTTTATGCAGCTATAAAAGAAGTAGTTAGCATAATTAAAAATTATAATCATGAAATAACAATTATAGAATGTGACGAAGAAATAAGACGCATATATAAAATTAAATCTGAAAGGGATATAAAGGAGAGACTAAAAATAAGAGGTGGTACAAGTTATAGTCCTGTATTTGAATTTGCAAATAAAAATAAATTTAATTTGTTAATTTATTTCACAGATGGTAAAGGTGAAGAACATCTTAAAATAGCGCCCAAAGGTTATAAAATATTATGGATTATTTCAGGAAGAGGTGAAAAACTCTCCCTAAAAAATCCTTATGGTGTAATAAAAAAACTTAAGAATACTAAAACAAATGATGATTTTCCTGATATTTATGAAAATATAAGAAGTGGATTTTCAATGATGAATCAAGAAGCAGAGAGAATCTAATCAAGCATTGGTGAAGTACTAGATAAGGCATTTTCATTTCTAGTAGCTGGGGCTATAGCTGTACTTTCACCTGGACGAACTCTTCTTGCCATAACAACAAACCTAGCATTATCAAAACTATAATAACAGGTTGAAAGTGTAAGAAGGGTATCGGAGGATACAACATCAACTGAAGGTGTATTTATCAATGAACGTGCCCTTACTTCTTTAATAAAATTATTAAAATCGTTATTAGAAGAAAAATTAGTAACAAGATAATTAAAAACATAACCATTGCTCGGTGATGCATTTGCAATAAAGGCTGCAAATACCTTCCAGTAATAATGGCTGTATATAGTGTTAAAGGTTATAAGTGCTGAATTGTTATAAAAGTCAGTTTGCTCATAATTAACTATAGAAGTTAACATCTGTCCATCCTTCATATTATGGCCATAGATAATAAGGTTTTGAGATTGTTCATTAATATTATTTCTATAATCGAGAAAAAGTGCACCATATATATCAGAAGTTTTATTAAAATTATTATGTAGATAAAAGTCATTATTACTAGACTCTACTACGGGATAGTTTATTACTGTTTTAGGTATTGTAAGCCACCCTTTAATATCTTTATTTGTATCGTATAATGAATAAAATTCCGGCAGCATATTATTAGGATAATTATCTTTTTTTATGCTGCTGTTATTTTGTTTGTATTTTTGTGAAAGCTTTTTATTTAAATTTTTATTAGCTAACCTATTTTTATAATTTAAAGTAATTAAGGTTGCGGAAATAATAAAAAATATAGTTACTAATATAAACATAATAGTACATATAATTTTTTTATTATGGTTTAAATTTATCATAACTTTGTAATTCCTTTACACATGTTTGTGGCTTTATATAAGTTATCATAAGGCTTTAAGGGAGTCTATATTAGAATCGGTTTTAACTTTTAATTGAGTATTGTCTTTATTTTTTAAAAATAAAGGTAAAAGCTTAGCTGATATAAATGAAACTATTGGAACAGTAAGAATTACAGCAAAGCTTCCTGAAATAGCTTGTAATATTTCTATGGCAAAGGTGTTAGAATTAAAAATTTGATAAAAGTTCATATTATAAGCATATATGAAAATTAACATATTGAGAGAAGTACCAGTAAATGCAAGAATCAAAGTGTTTGCCATTGTTCCCATCATATCACGTCCTACATTAATACCAGATTTAAATAATATGGCAGACGTGCTCTTTTCATTTAGTTTGGAGATTTCTTGAATAGATGATGCTACAGATATTGCAATATCCATAACAGCACCTAGAGAGGATATTATAATGGCAGCAAAAAGTAGTTCGTCTACACGTAAACCTGTATGTCCAGAAAGAGCAAGAAGAGAATCATAATCAGCCATGTTGTAGCCAGAAAGGTTTGTAAGGTGCTGAAATATAAGCAAAATCAATGCAGAAATCACCACACCTAAAGCGGTTCCAAGAATAGCTGAAAAAGTTTTTATTTCAAAACCAGCTGTTAGTATTAGAGTTATAAAGGTAGTGAATATTGCTAATATTATTGAGGCAGTTATTGGTGAAAAACCATTATATATTAATGGTATGAATATAAATATAACACTTGTAAGGGTGAAAATTATTCCAATAACTGATTTAAAGCCTCGTTTGCCTCCAATTAGGCATAGTGAAAGGACAAAAAATCCAATTAAAACATATAACCCAATGCCTCGATCGGGGCTATAAAGAAAAATATTTGTACTTTTCTTATTACCATTTTGAGCAGTGTTAACAGATATTATTATATCATTACCTGCTTTTAACAGGTAGTTTGTATCGTAGTTTAGGCCATTTGTAAGTTTCATTTTTTCACCTTTAAATTGACCGGTTATAACAAGAATGGTAAGCTGTTGTGAGCCTAATAACATATGATTATAATGCTTGTCAGCCTCAATATTTTGAGCATCTACAGTTAATACTCTTGCTTTTTCATAAGAAATTTTATCTCCATTTCCCATTCCATACAAATTATAATAAGAGGAATGTTTGCTAAAGGTGAAAGCGATTATGACATAAATAAATAATGCAATTATTAAAGTTAGTGCTTTTAATACAGCTTTTATTTTTACTCTATACATAAGATACTCCTATAACTTATAATTTATAATGATAAAGGTTAGAGGCTGGAGGCGTAACTAGTATAGTTTCCAGCCTTTTGTTATTTAATATCAAGCTTTCAAATTTTTCCTTTTATAAAATATAATTGCTGCAGTAATTATAGCTATAAATCCACATATTCCAGTTATATAGATTAAATATGTATTATTCAAGCTGCTATCGTTAGTTTTTGGATTTTGGATTTGATTTGAATTACTGTTTGAGGAAGATGGTGATCCGTTATAAGAAGAAACAGTGCTAGTATTAGTTGGGTTAGTAGTTACTGTTTGAGAAGTTGAAGTATTGGAAGTATTGGAAGTTGAATTAGTAGTAGAAGTAGAAGTTTTTGTTATAGTGTAACTATCGATTGAAGCGCCTGTGTCGGTACGGTAGGTATTTATAGTAAAGCTGTTGTCATTCATAGTTATATATGAATATGATGGTACGTATTGTTGCCAAAATACGCTGCTAAAGGTATGATCGGAAGTGCTTTTAAAATCATAGTATTTGCTACCGCTTCCAGAATCTAATGTAAGGTATACGGTTCCTTTTGGATCGGTTACTGAATTTGTTTTTGTAGTGTTAACTGGAACTCCATTATACATTTGGTATGTTCTCGTATATTCATGGTCGTGGCCTTGTAAAACTACATCAATACCGTATTTATCCATTAATTTTGGCCAATTTTGACGAATAGTCATAATAGGATCATCAGCTGCATTACCGGATGAATGGCTAGCTTCACTATAGGCAGATTGATGCCAAGCAGCAACCTTCCATTTTACATTTGGATTTTTTGAAGTTGCTTCCTGCATAAATTGGTCATGAGCTGCTAAATCCTGAGCATCATTTGCATTTAAAATCATAAAAAGAACATTACCATAAGTAAACCAATAATCACCATCATTATTATTTACATTGCTATTCATTGTTTGTCCTAATAAAGATAGATTTGGTTGATTGTAATGATAGCTATAATAAGTACCCATTTGATGATCATGGTTACCTTCTAATTCAACAATAGGATATTGTTGAAAGTAGTTTGCTGTATTGCTTGGATTGAAAAATGCTTTATATTCATTTTGCTGAGTGGCTAAATCATCATAATTATTAACTTGATCCCCTAATGGAAATAAAAAGTCAATATGATTTTTAGTAACTTGATTTAAAGTATTAGCCCATCCATTTTCATCATCAATTAAACTAGCATGCGGGAGAGATGATTTTTTATTGTTATCAAAAGCACCTATTTGAGGGTCTCCAAAGGCTGCAAAGCTAAAACCGCTAGTTGGATTACCAGTAGTAAAAGTATAGTTTTGACTCCAAAGTGTACCATCACCAACGCGATAGGTGTACTTTGTAGAAGGAGATAGATTATCAACGGTAACTTTATTGGAATATTCATTAGTAGGTTTATTCTGATTTGTTGGCTTATTTTGAACACTTTCTGTAGCGGTTACGGCAGTAGTTGTTCCGTTGATAAAACAGTTTGAGGGATATTGGCCATTTTGCATATCACTTGTTTTCGCAATTTCTAGTTCGCATTTATTGTTAAGGGGACTTAACCAAGTGAAGCGCATTTCTGATACATTAGTTCCAATCTGGAAATTAATGTTATAGGGTGTGTTTTGAACGTCGGCATGAACAATATTTTTAGATGTTCCAAATAATAAAATAGGGACAATAACAAGTAAGGCAAGTTTGTTTCGTTTCATTTAAATTCCTCCTCGGTACTTATACCGTTTATTATACATAATTACATATATTATAATAAATAGTAAATATTATACAATTATTAGGAGTGCATTAAGTTGATGTTAAATATTTAAAAATAATGAAATATTAAAGCAGTGAGTATCAATCTTTCGCTAAAAATTTAATTAATGCAGCCCTGTCTAAAATAACTATTTCCCTATATTTAGTTTCAATCCATTTATATTTTGAAAATTTATTTAAAGCTCTGCTGACTGTAACTCTGCTTGCACCAACAGCTCTTCCAATATCTTCATGAGTGCTGCTAATTAGAGACGTTGAATTTAAAAGATATTGGGCTACTCTTTTATCAGCAGATAAAAAGGAAATATTATCAATTTCACTAGATAACATTCTTACTTTACGAGATAAATTTTCAATAAAGTTTAAAGCTAAAAATGGCTCTTCTTGAAAATAGGTTATTATATCCGCTTTATTAATTGCAATTATTGAAGATTTGGAAAAAGTTTTAGCAGAAGATATTCTAGGAAAACCATCGAAAAAAGAAGCTTCTCCAAATATTTCTCCAGCTTTATAAGTGGTTAAAATTTTTTCTAATCCATCTTGAGAATTTACAAAAGCTTTAACGGTTCCCTCTTTTAAATAGTAAAAATATTTTGCATGTTCTCCTTGCCTGTAAATTATTTCACCAGTTTTATAGCTTTTATAAGGTTTGGTTTTAAAAGTTTCATACAATTCTTTAGGCATATCTATTTTATGTTCTAAAAATAATTCCCATTTATCCAAAGCTTTACAACCTCCAATTTAAAAATTTTAATATTAATATTGGAATTGTATCATAGTATACATTCTTTATCAAATTTTTATGTAATAATAATGTCACGGGGGCAAAATAAGCTCAAAGCTTTTATGATAACTTATTTTGCAAGTTTTAATAAATAAAGAGGGGCTAAAATATACAAAAATTTAAGTGTGAAAGGAAGATGAAAATGGGTAAAACAATAGCAGAGAAAATATTTGATGCGCACAGGGTAGATAATCCATTTCCGGATACTCATGTTTTAAAACTAGACAGAGTATTTTGTCACGAGATAACAACACCCATTGCCATTACAGACTTAATGGCTAGAGGTATGGACAGAGTTTTCGATCCAACGAAAATTAAGGCGGTTATCGATCATGTAACTCCTGCTAAAGATTCAAAAACCGCTGAGCAAGGGAAAATTTTGCGTGATTGGGCTAAAAGGAATGATATAAAAGATTTCTTTGACATAGGAAGAAACGGTGTTTGTCATGCAATTTTCCCTGAAAAAGGATTTGTTAGACCTGGTTATACTGTTATTATGGGTGACTCCCATACTTGTACTCATGGAGCTTTTGGAGCTTTTGCAGCAGGTGTTGGTACTACAGATCTTGAAGTTGGTATATTAAAAGGTGTTTGCGCTTTTCATTTTCCTAAAACAATAAAGTTTGTTCTAAATGGAGAGTTAAAACAAGGTGTTTATGCTAAAGATCTTATTTTATTCATAATAAAAGAACTTACTGTTAATGGTGCAACTAACATGGTGATAGAGTTCACTGGTCCAGTTATAGATAAAATGTCTATGGAATCTCGTATGACGCTATGTAATATGGCTATAGAAGCTGGTGGTACTTGTGGAATATGCTATCCAGATATGACAACTGTAGATTATTTGTGGCCATTCATAAAGGAAGAATTTGCGTCTAAAGATGAAGCTTTAAAACAATATTCTAAATGGGTTTCTGATGCAGATGCTACTTATGAGAAAGTATATGAGTATAATGTTTCAGATTTAGAACCAATGGTTACCTTTGGTTATAAGCCTGACCAAGTTAAAGCTGTAAGTGAAATGACAGGTACTAAGCTTGACCAAATTTATATTGGTAGCTGTACAAATGGAAGAATAGAAGACTTAAGAATTGCAGCTAGTATTTTAAAGGGGAAAAAGATTAGCGACGATGTACGTGCAATAATAAGTCCTGCTACTCCAGCTATATATACTATGGCTTTAAAGGAAGGTTTAATTGAAATTTTCCAAGAAGCAGGTTTTTGCGTAACAAATCCAACTTGTGGTGCTTGTCTTGGAATGAGCAACGGTGTACTTGCAAGTGGTGAAGCATGCGCATCTACAACAAACCGTAATTTTAATGGAAGAATGGGCAAAGGCGGAATCGTGCATCTTATGAGTCCTGCATCTGCAGCAGCTTCAGCTATTGAAGGAAAAATAACTAACTCTGAACTTTTTAAAGGTTAGAAGTGGAGGAAAAGATGAAGAATTTTAGTGGAAAAGTTTTGTTTTTAAATAGAAGTGATATAAACACAGATGAAATCATTCCAGCAAAATATCTTACAGAGATTACAAAAGAAGCATTAAAGCCTTATTTGTTAGAAGACTTAACTATAGACGGTTTCAATAACAAAGAAGATATTAAAGATAAAGTAGTAGTGGTTACAAGAGAAAATTTTGGATGCGGTTCTTCAAGAGAACACGCTCCATGGGCGCTAGAAGTTAACGGAATCAATGTAGTTATTGCAGAAAACTTTGCAAGAATTTTTAGACAAAACATGTATAACTGTGGCATGCTAGCTATTGAATTGCCAAAGGAAGAAATTGACTATCTTTTCCAAAACTATATGGGCAAAGATACATCGATTGAAATTGATATATTAAATGATAAAATTAAAATAGCTTCAAAAGAAAAAGCAGAAGAAATTGAATTTAAAATTGGAGATTTTGATAAAACGCTCGTAAAAGAAGGTGGCTGGGTAGGCTACGCAGATAAAAAATATTAATAAAAATGAAGAACAAAAAGATTTTGTTCTTCATTTTTATTTTGGGAAATATTATTATAAAAATTGAATCCAGCGTACTTAAATGTTATAATATATAGTAGAAATGTGCGTTGATTTAAACTATCAGAATATTCAAAAATAACAGCATGTAATTTATCGTAGGTCAATTTTAAATTAGTTATATTACTAGAATTTTCATTTTACTTGCGGGGGTGTTTTTATGGTTCATTTAAAGGAGAGGTTGAAAGCAAATATGGATTTTGAAATGTTTTTTTCTATTTGCCTAGGTTTATTATGTGTTGCTGATTTTGAAGGAAATTTTATTAAAGTAAATAGTGCTTTCGAAAAGGTGCTAGGATATTCTGTAAAGGAATTAGAAGGAAGAAGATTTTTGGAATTAATTCATGATGACGATGTTTTACATACATATAATGCAATTGAAGATTTAAAAAACGGTAAGGAAATAACTAATTTTGTAAATAGATACAAATGTAAAGATGGTTCATATAAATATATTGAATGGTGTTCACGCTCACATGATGGTCTTATTTATTCTTCTGCAAGTGACATAACTGAAAGAATAAATAATGAAATGATTATACGGGAAAAGGAAGAAAATTTTAGAACATTTTTTGATACAGTAAATGATATGATTTTCGTCATTAGTTCCAATGGTAGGATTATACATACAAATAAAATAGTGATTGATAAATTTGGATACACGGATAAAGAATTATTTTCAATGGATATACTTCAAATATTTTCTCAAATAGATAGATTTGAAGCTACAAAGTTATTTTTAGATTTGGTAAATGGATTTAAAGAGGAATGCAATTTGCCTTTAAAGAAAAAGGATGGCACCTTATTTCCTGTTCAAACGAGGGTTTGGAATGGAAAATGGGATGGAGAAAATTGTGTTTTTATAATTTCAAAGGACTTAACTAAACAGCAGGAAGCTGTAGATAAATTTCACAAGCTTTTTAACAATAACCCAGCGATAATGGCAGTGCTTGATTTTAATGATGGTAAATTTGTAGATGTAAATGATACTTTTTTAAATAAATTAGGATACACTACAGAGGATGTCATTGGCAAAACATTTTCCGAAATCAATATTTTTTTTGATGATAAATGCCGCAAGGAAATTCAAAGGCAGTTACAAGAAAAGAATATGGTTCAAGAAATTGAATTAACATTGACGAAAAAAGATGGAACTAGTCTCATTGGTCTTTATTATTCGGAAATCATTAACACTTACGGCTCAAAAGTTGTTTTGGCAGTTTTTGTTGATATAACTGATAAAAAGAAAATATTAGGTGATTTAGAAAAACAAAAGCTGTTTTTAGCTTCAATTATTAATGCGATACCAGATTTAATCTTTATAAAAGATTTAAATAGTAACTATGTAAGCAGTAACAAAGCTTTTGCTGAAGTAGTAGCAAGGACTGAAATTGAAGAGGTTTTTGGTAAAAGTGATTTTGATTATTTTCAAGATGCAGAAGAAGTAATTGAAATTCAAAGCCAAGATAAACAAATTATTGATACACAAAAGAGTCAAGTGTTTTATACAAAACATAATATAGAAGGTGTTGGTCAGATTGATTTTGAAACTATTAAGACCCCGCTATACGATGAAGAAGGAAAGGTTACTGGTGTCATAGGTATAGCTAGAGACATTTGTCAAAGGAAATTAATAGAAGAGAAATTAAAAGAAAGTGAAGAACAATTTAGACTTATTTTTGAAAATATGACTAATGGCTTTGCACTTCATAAGGTGGTTTTTGATAATGCTGGGAATCCTGCAGATTTTCAGTGTGTTATGGTTAATAAAGCATATGAAAAATTAATGAATCAAAGTGCTGAAGATTTTGTTGGTAAAACCATGTTAGAAACAAATCCTAATGCTGATTTTAAAATGATTGGGGCATATTGTAAAGTAGGTACAACCGGTGAGCCTTTAAGAGTAGAATATTATTCAGAAACTTTTGAAAGATATTTTAGAGTTTTTTCGTTTAGCCCTAAAAAGAATTACTTTGCAGCCATTTTCGAAGACATTACTGAAAGATGTGAAATGGAGGCTGCATTAAAAGAAAGTGAGGAAAGGTTTAAACAGTTATCAAACATATTTCCAGAATCAATATTTGAATGTGACCTAAATGGCAATATAACATATCTTAACAAACATGGCTATTCTCAATTTGGGTTTAGCAATGAGGATATTAGACAAGGTTTAAAAATTATAGACCTTGTGGCTGAAGAAGATAAGTCACAATTTTCTAAAGAAAGAAGTAAGCAATTTGAGAATATTAACAATGTTTATATAGAGTTTAGTGCATTATGTAAAGATGGAACTCGTTTTCCAGCCTTAGGATATTCTGCACCCATAATAAAAAATGAATTAGCTACAGGGCTTAGAGGTTTTATAATGGATATTTCGGCTCAAAAAGAAAATGAGAAGGAGTTAATTAAAGCAAAAGAGCTGGCTGAAGCTGCAAATGTAATGAAAAGTCAATTTTTAGCTAATATGTCTCATGAAATAAGAACACCTATGAATGGAATAATGGGCTATCTAGAGCTTCTTTCAAGAACAGCTCTTTCCTTTGAACAAATGGAATATATTAATGAAGCTAAATCTGCTTCTAAAATTTTGCTCTTTTTAATTAAAGATATATTGGATTTTTCAAAGATAGAGGCTGGTAAAATGACAATTGAAAATACCAATTTTAATATAAAAGATATTATACGAGATACTTTAGCTATAAGTATTCCTAACATTGAAGAAAAACATATTAGACTTAAAACTTTTATAAGTGATAACGTTCCTAATGAAGTTGTGGGAGATTCAGCAAGATTAAAGCAAATTATAACCAATCTGGTGAGCAATGCAGTTAAGTTTACTGAGAGGGGAGAAGTTGTAGTTAAAGTTGATGCAGAAATATTGTCTGTGGAAAAAGTAAAGCTTAACTTTGAGGTAAAAGATACAGGAATAGGAATGAGTAGTGACACCATTAAAAGTTTATTTAAACCATTCACACAAGGAGATAGTTCTACAACTAGAAAATATGGTGGGACAGGATTGGGACTTGCTATAAGTAGAGAACTAATAAGTTTAATGGATGGTAAAATTTCTGTTTTCAGTAATGAAGGAGAGGGTTCTATTTTTAAATTTTACGTAATTTTAGGTTTAGTAGCTAAGTTAAAAGCTTTTAATAAAGATGATGAAATAAATGGTGTAGAAAAAAGCAATACAAGTTTAAACTATGAGGTGGAAAACAGTAAAAAACCTAAAATATTGCTAGTAGAAGATAATGATATGAATATAAAAATAGTTTCGACAATGTTAAAGCATAATAATTTAACTTGTGATACAGCAGTAAATGGTAGTGAAGCTTTAAAAGCTGTGAAAGAAAAAAAGTATGATATTGTTTTTATGGATTGTCAAATGCCAATTATGGATGGCTACGAAAGCACTAGGAGTATAAGGCTATTAGAGGGAAATAGAAGACATACAAAAATTGTTGCTATGACAGCAAATGCAATGGAGGGAGATAAAAAGAGATGTTTAGATGCAGGTATGGACGATTATATAATAAAGCCACTTGATTTTGATATAATTTTAAAAATGGTTTATGATTCGGTAAAAAAAAGAGGTTTTGATTACAATCCATTTTTGCATAATTTTGTAGTTAGTTCTGGCATTCCCAAAGCAGAGGCAATAGAAATATTTGATGAGTTCTTGCTATCATTACCGGATATTGTAATGGAAATTAATAAAGCCTTGACTGATAAAAATTTTGAAAAAGTCGCAGCGTTAGCACATCAATTAAAAGGCTCCGCTGGAAGTCTTAGAATAACAACGATTTTTGAATTAGCAATAGAGCTAGAAGTATTAGCAAAAAATAGGGATGAAAAGGGTTCAAGGGAAATAGTTTTAAAGCTAGCTGATTATAATTTAGAACACTAATAAAAGTATATAGTTATTTTTACCAATGTCTTGGGGTGATATGGGTGATACAATTATCAGAGCAAAAGAGATATTATATATTAAGCTTAATAGCATATGCTCAATTATTTAACAAGGTAAATGATTGCTTTAAATACAAAAATAAGGTTACTTTAGGCCAAATGGCACAATTGTTTTCTAATTCAAATATAGTTGCTGAAGGCGGAGTTGGTGCTTTTGATATCAAAAAAGCTTTTGCCGAAATAAAAGCAGACAATAAATTAAGTAGACTTATTTTTACTAATTATGACAACCAAAATGCATCTGGGAACTATGATGGTTTTGTTGCGTATTCCTTTAAAGATTATATGAATAATGCGTATTTTTGCTTTAGAGGATCTGAATGTGATACACCAGAAGGGCAGCATGATGGATTTTTAGGTGCTGATTGGTTAGATAATTATACTATGGGAATAGAGGGAAAATCAAAGCAGTTTAAGGATGTAAAAAGATTTGTTAAGCAAAATAGCTATAACAGTAAAAACATATTCGTAACTGGTCATTCAAAGGGAGGTGCAAATGGACTATTTGCATGTTCAAATTTTCAAAATGCTTCTGGCATTGTTTTTAATTCACCTGGTATAGATGAAGCTATAGAAGAAAAAGAAAGGGAACGATTAAAAAAAGCAGATGTTATCAATTATGTGTCTGCAGAGGATAAGATTGGGGCGGTTATGTTTCACTCAGAAAAAAGAGTGTTTTGTAAAATGAATGAAACCTATAATGTTGCCTTTGGAAATAAAATCGTAAAGGTAACTAATTACAATAAAGCAGAAGGAATGAATGAGTTTTTTGATATGTTCATTTCCCATGCTTTGCAAAGCTTTTATTGGGATTCAAACTATAATTTAGTTCTGCATAATAGAAGCAAAAGTTCAATGATAGCTGAGGCACTTACTCAAAGTGTATTTGAATGGAATGTAAAAAATGGTAAACCATTAGATCAAGATTTAGAATGGATAATTAAAAATAAAAAAAATTTAGGCAATAAAATAGAAGCTATGGCAATTGATGAATTTTTAAAAGAAATTATTATGGGATTAGCACTAGGTGAAGAAGCTGTTTTGATCGATTTTATTATTAATTGCTACAAAACGGATAAAGACATTGGAGAAATTTTAATTGTTGCTTTTAAAAAGTATATGAAACTTGCAAATGTTCATAATAGATTTATAGATTCAATCATGGAGAAAGCAAATAAAGGTAATGCAAATGAAGATTTAGCATAGACGATACAATATGAAAAAAGTGTGAGTCTTAAAATAAAAGACATCACACTTTTTTTATCAATTCAACATAATTAACATTGTGTTGAAACTAGGTTCTATAATTATTAATTGTTACTTTTTATGCTACCATCTTCTATAGTAATTACTCTATCACATTGTGAAGCAATATTAGCATCATGTGTTACTATAATTATAGTTTTATTTTCTTTATTAATTTCTTTAAAAATATTTATTACTTGTTGTCCCATTTCTTTATCCAAAGCACCTGTTGGCTCATCAGCTAAGATTATGTCTGGATTATTTATTAAAGCTCTTGCAATAGATACTCTTTGGCATTGACCTCCAGACAGTTCAGTTGGAAACTTATTAATTTTATCTTCTATACCGAGCTTTTTGAGGATTTCCTTGATTTCTTGCTTTTTATTATTTATTTTTGTTTTACTATAATCTAATGGTATTTTTATATTTTCATAAACAGTGTAGTCGTCTAGTAAAGCAAAATTTTGAACTATAAATCCAAATTTCTTATTTCTTAAATTTGCAAGGTCTTTACTAGTAAGTTTGCTTATATCTGTTTTGTCTATTATGTATTCGCCTGAATTAGGAGAATCCAAACATCCTAAAATATTCAATAAAGTTGTTTTGCCTGAGCCAGAAGGTCCAATTATTGCTATAAATTCTCCTGAATTTATGGATAAGTCAATACCTCTTAAAGCATCAACTCTATTTTCATTTTTTCCATAAAATCTTGTTATAGATTTCATACTAATCAATTCCATAATTATTCTCCTTTTATTAGATAGTTTAATCTATTTTTGCTAATATTATATATTGGAATAGTTGCAACCATTATTATAATAACAAAAATTGTTATTATACTTTGCTCGAATGCTCCTAAATCAAATTTAATTAATTGAAATCCAATTTGATCTTGTGTTTTTTGAATACAAAATGAAGCTATTAATATTGATATAATTAACAAATATATGTTTTCTAAAATTATTCTTATGTATATATCCATATAGGTTGCGCCATGCATTAGATGAACTGAAAACTCTTTCCTTTTAGCATTAATTCTGTTTGTAAAAATAGCAAGTAAAGCAATGACAACAAAAAACATAACTATATATACAAGTAAAATTTTTATATTGGCATTGTAGGTCATTAAACTTACAAAGTCATCTATATTTTCACTTGGGTCATTAATAGAAAATTTCACATCATATTTTTTTGATAACATTTCTATATAGTTTTTTACAGAAGAGAAGCTTTCATTTTTATTGTTGTAACTAACCAATAGAGAAGCGCTTAAATTGCCATTTAGAATATCAGCTGGAGAAGGTACTATCATAAAAGTGTCTAAACTTTTTGCACTAGTAGGATCATACAAACCATTATCTAAATAAAATTGATTTTTTTGCAAAAAACCAACTACTTTTAATTTTTTATACTTAGTGTCTATTATATCATTTAGCTTATAAATGCTTTGATACGAATCACCTAAAATCACTGGTATTATTTTATTTTGAAGGTCTGTGGACTTTAATTTAGTAAAGTTATTAAACTCCTTTAAATTTCCTTGTGAAAGCTTAATATCAAAGATATTAAATAACTCAGAGTTACATTGAAGAGAATTAATTGCTTTGTATTTATCCCCTGGACTAGTATCATTAACATCTACAAACTCATTAATATTTTGCAAATTGTCCATAAATATTTCTCCAAAGGTAGCTGTTGCTAATCCATAGCGTTTCTGAACAGCATTAGAGAAATCACTAAATTTGCTGCCTTTATTACTGTCTGCAAATAAAGCATCTGGAGAATCGTATTTTGATTCAAAGGTATAAATTGTTTTGTCTTTAGTGATATTTTGAATTAAGTTCAATTTGCCATATTCATAATTTCTTAGTTCAATTGCTTTATATAGCAAAAAAATAGCCATTACAATTTGAATCAATATTATTAACTTAAAGATTATACCGTTTTTTAACTCCCTGAAAGAGTACCATAAATTATTCATCTTAATTTTCCTTTCATAATAATTATAGGCTCAAATTTTCTTGCCCTTATTAATGGAATTATTGCTACTAATAAACCAATAATCATAAATACTATGGCAGCAATTACTACATTTTCTATATATATTTCAAAAGAAAAACTAGGAAACATTATGCTAAGCATTCTCTTAAAAATATAATGTAAAGTTAAACCTAATATTAAGGATATTAATATGCTAGTTTCATATCTTATTAATATAAGTTTACCAATATCTATATTTGTTGCTCCATATGCTTTTCTAATTCCTATCTCTTTAATACTTTTATCAATCCAAAAATATACAATGATAATTAGGTTTAATATTCCGAATCCAAATACTACTCCAAAAATATATATAAAGTCAGGATAATTCTGAAGCAAGTAACTAAAGGTTATCTTAGTATCTACCATATCACTTTTAGTAAATTCTAAAGGAGCACTATTTTTCACTCCAAGTGCAGTATATTGATTAATAATATTGTTTAGATCTTCTTTATTTGATACATTTAAACTCCACGTTGCCCTTTTATCAGATAAACTATTCATCGATTTCATATTAACAAAGAAAGTATCATCATATCCAGTTTTGTTAGTGCTTCCCATTATCCCTATAACTCTATATTTATCGTCATCTATAGTAAAATAATTAATTCCGTTATCTGTTATTATGTATTTTTTTAAATCTTTTCCTACTAATATTAATTTTTCATTTGAATTTATTTGTTTTAAAGTGAAATTTTTTCCTTCCAATATAGGCAAATGAATGGATAAATTATAATTATAATATACAGCTTTTCCGAATAAAGTATCGGTAGCTAAATATTTTGGAACAGGATTATACTCTAAATAAATATTAGATTTTTTATAATTTGATAACACTTGTATTAAGCTATTAATACTTATTTTTTGAGACTGCTCAAACTTAAAATATTTGGTCTGATCTGTTTTTAATGCATTTAATGCGTTATTATTTTTATAATCAGTTATAATTATGCTTGTAATTATTGAGAACACGAATATTATCAAAGAGAATATTGTTATTATGTATGTAAGATTTTTATATTTTCTAAAATTTATCATTATAACCTCCATAATTCACTTAATATTTTATATTTAAGCTGCAGATTAAAAAAATAAGGGCTGTTGGAGAGTAGAAAGAAGATGCGACGCACATTGTTAAGCTATAAAAAGTTTAAAAGTGAAATGCAGGGAGTTTTAATTGACAGTTGACAATGGATAATTGACAATGATGGTTGATTTTCCTACGCTAAGCTACGGAAAATCTGTAATTTATTTAAATTGGCTAAAGCCAATGGAAACCTAAAAATAATAATTTGTAGTTTTTCTGACTGAAAGGAAGAAAAACATCTTTCATTGTCAACTGTCAATTGTCCATTGTCAATTAAAACTCAATGCGTTGCACTTTCTTAGGATTTTTATAGAGGCAACTTGCGTCGCATCTTTAAAATTTGCGACAGCCATTATTTTAAATAATTAATAGTTTTGTATTTGTTCATAAATATGCAAACTATATGCATTTAATTGTTACAAATTTGTACATTTATTATTATATATTGGATAACATGCAAAGTAAATATATAAATATATATAAATATGTCGATTTGTTAAAAATATTTACATTATAATAATTGTGGTAAAAATTTAAAAGCTAGTAATTTTATAAAGTTGGCGTTTAATTTACTTTCAACAACCGAATTAGTTTAGTTGATGGTAATATTTACATAATTTGAAAAAATACTATATCACCATAGAAATAAATATTATTAAATTATGCATGATAAACCTCATTATAGGAAAAAATAAGTAAGTAGTAATTTATAAAAAGGAGGTTTATTTTTATGATAAAAATTATGAAAACAATGGATGGAAATGAAGCTGCAGCTTATATTTCCTATGCCTTTACGGAAGTTGCAGCAATATATCCTATAACACCTTCAACACCTATGGCAGAGCTTGCAGACGATTGGTCTTGTCATAATAAGAAAAACTTATTTAATCAGCCAGTTAAAGTAGTAGAAATGCAGTCCGAAGCAGGAGCAGCAGGTTCTGTTCATGGATCTCTTGCAGCAGGAGCATTAACAACTACATATACTGCTTCGCAAGGATTGCTTTTAATGATACCCAATATGTATAAGATTGCAGGAGAACAGCTACCAGCAGTATTTCATGTAAGTGCCAGAGCTATTGCAACCCATGCTTTATCGATTTTTGGTGATCATCAAGATGTTATGGCATGTAGACAGACTGGCTTTGCATTACTAGCCTCAAGTAGTGTTCAAGAAGCTATGGATCTTGGAGCCGTTGCGCATTTAGCAGCTTTAAAAGCTAAAGTACCATTTTTGCATTTCTTTGATGGCTTCAGAACTTCTCATGAAATTCAAAAGATAGAATTAATAGATTATGAAGACTTAAAAAACTTGTTAGACTACGATGCAATAAAAGATTTTAGAAGAAGATCCTTAAATCCAGAACATCCGGTTGTACGAGGAACAGCTCAAAATCCAGATATATATTTTCAAGGAAGAGAGGCAGCAAATAAGTTTTATGATAAGGCACCAGATATAGTAGAAAATTGTATGCAAGAAATTAAAAATATAACAGGAAGAGAATATCACCCTTTTGATTATTACGGAGATAAAGAAGCAGAAAATATAATAATTGCCATGGGCTCAGTATGTGACACGGTTTCAGAAACAATAGATTATTTAATTGGTAAAGGTGAAAAGGTTGGACTTATAAAGGTACATCTTTATAGACCATTTTCTAGCAAGTATTTCTTCAATGTACTACCTAATACAGTTAAAAAAATTGCTGTGCTTGATAGAACAAAGGAACCAGGCTCCTTAGGGGAACCTTTGTATTTGGATATAGTAAAGCTTTATAATAATATAGAAAAGAAACCGATGGTTATTGGAGGAAGATATGGTCTTGGCTCAAAAGATACAACACCGTCACAAATTTTAGCAGTATTTAACAATCTTAAACAAAATAACCCAAAGGATAGATTTACAATAGGAATTGTAGATGATGTTACAAATACATCTCTATTAGAAGGGGATATTATAGATACTTCTCCAGAAGGAACGATTAATTGTAAGTTTTGGGGGCTTGGCTCTGACGGTACTGTAGGAGCAAATAAAAGTGCAATAAAAATTATTGGGGATAATACGGATTTATATGCTCAAGCTTATTTTGCATATGATAGTAAAAAGTCTGGCGGCACAACAATTTCTCATTTGAGATTTGGTAAAAAACCAATAAAGTCACCATACTTAGTTTATAATGCAGATTATGTAGCTTGTCATAACAAGGCCTTTATTTATAATTTTAATATTTTAGATGGGTTAAAAAAGAAAGGAAACTTTGTTTTAAACTGTCCTTGGGTTGAAGCTGAGCTTTCAGATAAAGTGCCAGCTCCATTAAGAAAATATATTGCACAAAATGATATTAACTTTTATATAATAGATGCAATTTCTATAGCTTCAAAAATTGGTCTTGGCGGAAGAATAAATATGATTATGCAAGCTGCATTTTTTAAATTAGCAAATGTTATTCCTGTAGATGAAGCTATAAGGCTTTTAAAAACATCCATAGAAAAAACTTATGGCAAAAAAGGACAAAAAATTGTAGATATGAATAAAAAAGCTGTAGATGAAGGGGTAGAAGCTTTAATAAAAGTTAAAGTTCCTGAAAGCTGGTTAGAGGCAGATGCAGAAGATCTTCCAATTAAAGATGTACCAGATTTTATAAAAAGGATTCAGATTCCAATGGCTAGAAATGAAGGTGATACACTTCCTGTTAGCGCTTTTAACGGTATGGAAGATGGAAGGTTTCCGTTAGGTACAGCAGCATATGAGAAGAGAGGAATTGCGGTAATGGTTCCAGAATGGCAAATAGATAAATGCATTCAATGCAATCAGTGCTCATATATTTGCCCACATGCAACAATTAGGTCATTTTTAATTAATGATGAAGAACTAGAAAGAGCGCCAGATACCTTTAAAACTAAAAAGCCAACAGGCAAAGGTTTTGAAGGAATGCATTTTAAAATTCAAGTAAGTCCACTTGATTGTACTGGTTGTGGAAATTGTGCAGATGTTTGTCCTGCACCGGGTAAGGCGTTAATAATGAAGCCGGCAGACCATGAAATAGAAATGGAAAGTGAAAACTGGGAATATGCCATGACAGTCACGGAAAAGAAACAATTACTGGATACAACTTCTGTAAAAGGAAGCCAGTTTGCTAGACCTTTATTGGAATTTAATGGAGCATGTCCAGGGTGTGGTGAAACTCCGTATATAAGACTTTTAACCCAACTATATGGAGAAAGAATGATGATAGCAAATGCTACGGGGTGCTCATCGATTTGGGGTGCTAGTGCTCCATCCATTCCGTATACAACAAATGCAGATGGAAAAGGTCCTTCCTGGGGAAATTCCTTGTTTGAAGACAATGCAGAATATGGTTATGGAATGTATTTAGGAGTTAGAGCTATTAGAGAGAAATTATTGATGTTAATGAAGGAAGGGCTAGCATTAGATTTTGGCGATGACGTAAAAAAAGCTTTTAAAGAATGGATTGAAAATTATAATTCTGGAGAAGGCTCTAAAATTGCTAGCGATAAGATTCTTTCTATTTTAAATGCAATAGGTAGTGGAAAAAATAAAGTTTTTGATGAGATATTAGAAAAAAAAGATTATTTAGTAAAGAAATCGCAATGGATAATCGGTGGAGACGGATGGGCATATGATATTGGTTATGGTGGAGTAGATCAAGTTATTTCAACTGGTGATGATGTAAATATTTTTGTAATGGACACAGAAATATATTCAAATACAGGCGGTCAATCTTCTAAATCAACACCTACAGGGGCTGTGGCTAAGTTTGCTGCTTCCGGTAAAAAGATTAGAAAAAAAGATTTGGGAATGATGGCAATGAGCTACGGTTATGTTTATGTTGCACAAATAGCTATGGGAGCAAATATGGCTCAAACTTTAAATGCAATAAGAGAAGCTGAAAGTTATAATGGACCTTCACTTATAATAGCTTATGCTCCTTGTATCAGTCATGGCATAAAGTCAGGAATGGGAACCAGCATTATGGAGCAAAAGAAAGCAGTAAATTGTGGATATTGGCATTTATATAGATTTAATCCTCATATTAAAAAGCAAGGAGATAACCCATTTGTTCTGGATTCTAAAGAGCCAACCGAAAGCTTTTTAGATTTTATAAATGGCGAAATAAGATATGCGTCCTTAAAGACTACTTTCCCAGAAATTTCAGAAAAGTTATTCCCATTGGCTGAAGAAAATAACAGAGAAAGGTATGAAAATTATAAACGAATGGCAAGTCAAAAGTATAAATAAGTTTTATATGTAATTTTGGGTTTATAATAGGAGTGTTTAGGTAGAATAAGTTGAAGGGATTGCATAACAGAAAGATATTACGCACTAACTCTTAAGCTTAAATTGTTAAAAAGTGAAACGCATTATTTTTTAATTGACATTTGACAATGGACAATTGACAATGATTGTGGATTTTCCTACGCTACTCTACGAAAAATCTTTAAACAATTTAATTGCCTAAAGGCAATTAATTTCGGATGGTTTTGTTATGCAAAACCTAAAAATAATAATTTGTAGTTTTTCTGACTACAAGGAAGAAAAACATCCTTAATTGTCAATTCTCAATTGTCCATTGTCAATTAAAACTTCCTACGTTTCACTTTATAACTATTTTTAAAAGTAACTTAGTTCGTAATATTATTAAATAGCGTCATTTTTTATAATTTATTATTTCTCATTAGCATCAACCCAGTCTTTTGCATTTCTTATTTCATTTTCATTTGGAATTGGTACTTTTGATATTGGTTTAACATATGAAATATTTGCTGAGGCAGCGGTATCATGTTTTTCAATAGGCATGCCTTGAAATTTTTGCTTAAAATTATTTTTTTCCATTTTAATTCCTCCTCTTTGCTAAACGTTTTTCAAAATCCTCAACCATCATTTTTGTCATTTCTCCACCAACTGGACCGTTCATAAAACCGATTTTTTTTGAAGATATATCACCTTTATATTGTTTATCAATTTCAGCTCCAAATTCATTAATGAAACCATTTTTGATTTTATCAAGCTTTGCTTCTGCTTCTGGTACTAAAGGTTTATGGCTCATAATATCACCTCCACATCACTATTAGTTTTGACTTATACTTATAACATATACTTAGTAATTAAAGGATTAGTTTTGAAGGATTTTCATTTATAATTTATGTTTTTAAAGTTAAAGTTTGATAATAATTATATATGTGTTATAATATGATTAAAAAAATATAAAAAATAGGTGATGCTGATGAATTCTAAAAGTATAATTAAAAAATATTTATTATTATCTTTAGCTTTCGGAATAATCATGGGACTAGTATTTCCGGTGTTTGCTAGTTTTTTTACAACATATAAGCAAGCAAGTTATTTTTTGCCGTTTTGTATTTTATGCATAATGGCAGGAATTATCGTAGGAGGAGTATCATTTTATATTGGTAAAGTAACGTTAATTTCTGCAATTAAATCTTTAAATGACAAGTTCTATTTAATGAGTAACGGAGATTTAACAGCAAGAATGAAAATACAAAGCAATGATGAAATAGGTGAAATTTCAGAAGCTTTTAATAATTTTGCCTCTAATTTGCAATGTATGATAAATCAAATTAATACTTCTGCTAATGAAGTGGCTAAACTATCTCTTTATGTATCTGAATCAGTTGAAACAGCTAAAAAGGTATCACTTCAGGTATCTGAAACAACAAATATTTTGGCAGATAGCGACATTAAGGAAAGTGAGAACGCAATTAAGATCCAAGAACAATTGAAGAATAGTTTTTCTAAGACAGAAGAATGTTTTGATAAAGTTGATAAACTAAAAAAAGCTTCAAAAAATGCATCTTTAATTGCAGTAGATGGTAGAGATTATATTAATCAGGTACTGAGTCAATTTAATTTGATTAGTGAAACTGTTACCTTTGCTAATGAATCAATAAATAATCTTGGTAGTCGTTCTACTGAAATAGGAAACATTGTAACTGATATTTTAGAAATCGCTAGTCAGACTAACTTACTGTCATTAAATGCGTCTATTGAAGCGGCAAGAGCAGGTGAAAATGGAAAGGGATTTTCAATAGTAGCTGAAGAAATAGGGAAATTAGCAAGTAATTCGGCACAATATTCTAAAAAAATAGAAAATTTGATAAACAATATTCAGATTGAAACCCAAAAATCTATAAAGACAATGGAAAATAAATTGGAAAATATAAGCACTCAAATTTTTTCGATTCAAGAAAGTGAAAGAGCTCTTCAAAACATAGTCACAAACGTAAAAGAAAATGAAAATAACGTAGAAGAACTTTACAAAGTACATTTGCAAATTAAAAATATGACTGAACTTGTAAGAGATGAAATTAATAATATTTCTCAAAATATAACAGATAATGCAGCTTGCTCAGAACAATTATCTGCTTCCTCCTTTGAGGAGAACAATAGTATTAATAAAATTGCATATGATGCTGAAAAATTATATAATTTATCTCTTGAACTACAAAAAGAAATTGGAAAATTCAAAGTTTAACGGAGGCAAGCACTTAATCTATGTACAAATTTATTATGTTAATGTATACTAAAGTAATGTGAACATAATAAAAAGGGATGATAAAATGAATGTTAATAGAAATGAAAAGTGCTGGTGTGGGAGTGGATTGAAATATAAAAAATGCCACCTTAACTTTGATGAAAAATTAGATGAACTTGCTCGTAGTGGAAAAGAGGTACCGTCAAGAGAACTTATCAAAAACGAAGTTGAAATAGAAGGAATTAGAAAAAGTGCAAAGATTACCAAAGGCGTTTTGGATCTAGTTTTTGATAATATAAAAGAAGGCATGAGCACAGAACAATTAGACAAAATTGCATATGACTATACAGTTTCAATGGGTGGGATTCCTGCTCCTTTAAATTATATGGGATTTCCGAAGAGTATTTGTACATCAATTAATAACGAAATTTGTCATGGTATTCCTAGTAAAGATATTATTTTGAAAAATGGAGATATTATAAATGTAGATGTTTCAACGATTTTAGATGGTTATTATTCAGATGCGTCAAGGATGTACATAATTGGTGAGGCAAGGGAAGAAGCAAAAAAACTAGTTGAAGTTGCTAAGGAATGTTTATATAAAGGAATAGAGGCAGTAAAGCCTTGGGGTAACTTAGGTGATATAGGTGAAGCTGTAATGAAATATGCTGATAGCTTTGGCTATTCAGTAGTACGTGATTTTGGTGGGCATGGAATTGGATTAGAGTTTCATGAAGATCCCTTTGTAGCTCATGTTGGAAATAAAGGTGAAGGAATGGTTCTTGCACCAGGAATGGTTTTTACAATTGAGCCTATGATAAATGCTGGAGGTTATGAGCTATATGTAGATGAGGAAAATGAATGGACTACTTATACTGTAGATGGGAGTTTATCAGCTCAATGGGAGCATACAGTTTTAGTTACTGAAACAGGAATAGAAATTTTAACGATATAAATAAAAGTTCCTTTATTATAAATATAATAAAGGAACTTTTATTTATAAAAAAATATTGACACCAATTTAATTGAGTGATAATATAAAAACATAAAGCACCACCCCCCATGAGGGGGATGGTTGTCATAAAATTGTGTTGTTAGTATCATAAGGAGAGTTAATTATGAATAAAGAAAAAATAAATGCCATAAATGCATTAAAAACTTCAAAAGGTCAAATTGAAGGAATTATAAAAATGATAGAAGACGGAAGGTATTGCATGGATGTATCAAACCAAATAGTAGCAGCACAATCGCTTTTAAAAAAAGCAAATATTTTAATTTTAAAGCAACATTTAAATCATTGCGTAAAAGAAGCTTTTATTGAAAATAATGGAGAAAAAAAAGTAGAAGAAATAATAGAATTGTTGTCAAGGGTTATTGATAAATAGATGTTGTTAGACAAGGAGGTAGTATAATGGCAAATAAAACTTTAAAAATAGAAGGAATGACCTGTGCCGCTTGTGCAAGAACAGTAGAAAGAGTGAGCAATAAACTTGAGGGAGTTAAAGATGCAAACGTCAATTTTGCTTCTGAAAAGTTGAATATAAATTTTGATGAAAATAAAGTTAAGGTCTCTGACATTCAAGCTGTAATAGAAAAGGCTGGTTATAAGGCTTTGATAGAAACTAAAACTAAAAATTTGAAACTTGAAGGAATGACTTGCGCTGCTTGTGCAAAGACTATAGAGAGGGTAACAAAAAAGCTTGATGGTGTTACAGAAGCTAATGTTAATTTTGCTACAGAAAAATTAAATGTAAGCTATGAAGCATCTAAAGTAAGACTTTCCGATATAAAAAAGGCTATTGAAAAGGCTGGATATAAAGCTTATGAAGATGAAATATCTGTAGATATGGATAGAGAAAAGAAAGATAAAGAAATTAAAGCTATATGGAACAGATTTTTGTTTTCAACTTTGTTTTCTGTCCCACTTCTAATTGTAGCCATGGGACCAATGATTTTAGAACAATTTGGTAATTTTGGCACAATGTCTTTAGTGATTCACCATCTCAAAATTTATGGGTTGTTAGAACTTATAATTACTCTTCCAATAATATTTATAGGAAGAAAATATTTTATAGTAGGCTTTAGATCGCTTTTAAAAGGAAGTCCTAATATGGACTCTTTGGTTGCTATGGGTACTTCAGCTGCATTTTTATATAGTTTATATGGTGTTTTTAGAATATTAACAGGAAATCAAGAGTTGCAATTATATTTTGAATCAGCAGGTGTAATTTTAACTTTAATTACTTTAGGTAAATATTTAGAGGCTGTTTCAAAGGGTAAAACTTCAGAAGCAATTAAAAAGTTAATGGGTCTTACACCTAAAACAGCAACAATAATAAGAAATGATTCAGAAGTAGAAATTTCTATCGAAGAGGTAGAAGTTGGAGATATTATTGTAGTAAAACCAGGTGAAAAAATGCCAGTTGATGGTGTAGTGATAGAAGGCAGCACTTCAGTTGATGAAGCTATGCTTACAGGTGAAAGTATTCCGGTTACAAAAAATATAGGAGATAAAATTATTGGTGCTAGTATAAATAAAAATGGAGCTATAAAATATAAGACAACTAAAGTTGGAAAAGATACAGCACTTTCTCAAATAATACGATTAGTAGAGGAAGCTCAAGGCTCAAAAGCCCCAATAGCTAAAATGGCAGATGTTATTTCAAGTTATTTTGTGCCTGTTGTAATGTCACTAGCGCTTATTTCAGCTTTAATATGGTATTTTTCAGGAAAGGATTTGGTGTTTTCCTTAACTATATTTATTTCAGTTTTAGTCATAGCATGTCCGTGTGCTTTAGGTCTAGCTACTCCAACAGCTATAATGGTTGGTACTGGAAAAGGAGCAGAATATGGTGTTTTAATTAAAAGTGGTATAGCACTTGAAACAGCATATAAATTAAAAAAGATTGTTTTTGATAAGACTGGTACCATAACGGAAGGAAAACCAAAGGTGACGGATATAATACCAGTTAATGAAGAAATAAATAAAGATTATTTATTACAAGTTGCGGCTTCTGGTGAAAAAGGTTCAGAACATCCTTTAGGTGAAGCTATAGTTAATGCAGCAATAGATAGAGGTTTAGAATTTAAAAAGGTAGAAGGTTTTAAGGCTTTGCCTGGACATGGAATAGAAGTTAAAATTGAAAATAAGGATATGCTTCTAGGAAATTTAAAATTGATGAATGATAAAAATATTAACTTATTTGCTTTAGAAAAGATTTCAGATAAGTTGGCTGAAGAGGGTAAAACTCCTATGTATGTGGCAGCAGAAGGTGAGCTAATGGGAATAATTGCTGTTGCAGATACAGTAAAAGAAAATAGCAGAAAAGCTATTGAAAATCTTCATAAGCTAGGCATAGAAGTTGCAATGATAACAGGTGATAATAGAAAAACAGCAGCAGCTATAGCAAAACAGGTTGGAATTGATGTGGTTTTATCTGAAGTATTGCCAGAAGATAAAGCTAAGGAAGTAAAAAAACTACAAGCAGATGGAAGTAAGGTTGCAATGGTAGGGGATGGGATAAATGATGCACCTGCACTTGCAGCAGCTGATATAGGAATAGCAATTGGAAGCGGTACCGATGTAGCAATTGAATCTGCTGATATCGTATTAATAAGAAGTGATTTAATGGATGTTGCAACAGCAATAGAACTTAGTAAAAAAACTATTAGAAATATAAAACAAAATTTATTTTGGGCTTTTGGATATAATACATTAGGAATACCTGTTGCAATGGGAATATTATATCTTTTAGGTGGGCCGCTTTTAAATCCAATGATTGCTGCGCTAGCAATGAGTTTTAGTTCAGTTTCAGTTTTAACTAATGCACTTAGATTAAAGGGGTTTAAACCTTTAACATAAATACAATTTTAGAAGGGAGAAAAGAGTGAAAAATAAAGTGAAATTTGAGGCGACCTTAATTAAAGGTTCCTAAAAACCTTTTTTTTACATTATTAAGAAACTGGTATTAGTTATCGTTGCATTTAACTAATAAAGAAGTATCATA
>JAJXWJ010000099.1 GCA_021781655.1 Bacillota bacterium
ATGATTGTTCAGGATTTGTTAGTGCTGTATGGGGATTAACAAGGCAAACTACACTGAGCTTTTTAAATGCTGTGAGAAATAATTATAAAATTGACGGAAAAACTGTAACAGAAATTTCTTGGAACAGCTTAAAACCCGGCGATGCTTTGCTGCTTGATAACGGAAAAGGAAAAGGCCATATTATGCTTTACATAAGTGAAGATAAATTAAATAAAGATAAATTAAAAGTATACGAACAAAATGTGCAAACATTGATTCCCTTCGAGCCAATTCCAGTTGCAAGGGAAGACACCAGATCAAAAACATCTCTTGTGAAGGAGGGGTATATTCCTATTAGATTGATGACGCTCAATTGAATATAATTATATATATTATGGATAAAATTATATTATAAAGATATATTTAATAAATTGTTCATTAATTTAACAAGCAAATGACAATTTTTAAAAGTAAAATCAAATTAAAAATTATTACATGGGAAAAGTTCCGAAAAGTTATACTATCTTTCAAACATAAAAAATCAAAAGACGAAAGCTGGAGGTAATAATAATGCTTGAAAATGATCTTGTAACAATTGAGGCTGTGAAAAACGAAAGAAGTTATTTAATTAAAGACGAGAATAAAAGGGAAATAGGTAAAATTGAGATAATTGAATTTTCAAATGAAAATAAATGCTGCACTTTTAGATTCAAATTATATAAATCAGAAAATAGTTATAAGTATATAAGATATGCGGTAAGTAATGTAGTAGCTGTCTTATTTTATGAAGGAAAATTAAATAAAGTTAATATTATTATTAGCGATAATATAATGCTTGAACCATTTTTTAATATAAATTTTCACATTGAAGGCGTAATTACAAATAATATTGTAAAAGATGAAAAATGTAGCAATGAGATAATACTGGGAATCGATTCGGATACCTTTAAAAAATTAAAAAATGTAACAGCATTAACCTTGAAAGGTGATAAAATAAATTTAAGGATTTTAAATTTAAATGATGCTAACAATTTATTAGCTTATTATAAAAGAAATAGAGAATATTTAAAAAGCTTTGAGGAAGAAAGAAATGAATTTTTCTTTACCCTTGAAGGTCAGAAAGTCTTAATTAGGCAACAATATATCAATTTTTTAAATGGTAACTGTGCGTGTTTTGGTATATTTAAAGATAATAATATAATAGGGATTATACAATTATATGATATAGTGTGGTCTATATTTAGAAATGCAACCTTGGGATATTCTTTAGATGAAAAGGAACAAGGAAAAGGATACATGAAGGAAGCTGCTAAACTTATATTAAACTATGGTTTTAATACTTTAAAATTGCATAGAATTGAGGCAGCAACATTAACAGATAATATAAAATCTCAAAAAATTTTAGAAAGCTACGGATTTAAAAGGTTAGGTTTAAGTGAAAAATATATTATGATAAATGGAAATTGGGAAGACCATTTCATTTATTATAAATTAAACTGAAGCAGCAGGAAGATTAATTCTGCTGTTTTTTAACGCTATTTTTATTATGGGTCAAATTTTATTAATAAAATATTTAAAAGCTATTGACTTAGAGTGGACTTCAAGGAGTAAAATGAAGCTAAGTATATTAAAATATTGATGAGGAGTGTATTGAATGCTTTATAGAAAATATGGGAAAACAAATGAAACAGTTTCAGCTTTAGGCTTTGGATGTATGAGACTTCCGATTATTGACAATGATTCTACTAAAATTGATGAGGAAAAAGCTATAAAAATGATTCGTTATGCCATCGACAACGGAGTAAATTACATAGATACAGCATATCCTTATCATGGAACAGGTATGGGTTTTGGTGGTCAAAGTGAACCGTTTGTTGCCAAAGCTTTGAAAGATGGTTATAGGGAAAAAATAAAGTTAGCTACCAAGCTTCCTAGCTGGCTCATAAAGTCTAGAGAAGATATGGACAAATATTTGAATGAACAACTAAATAGATTAGAAACAGATAGTATAGATTTTTATTTGGTGCATGCACTTGAAAGCAAGGTTTGGGAAAATCTAAAAGCTCTTGGGATAAGTGATTTTTTAGATAGTGCAAAAAAAGATGGAAGAATAAAACATGCCGGCTTTTCCTTTCATGATAAGCTTTCAGTATTTAAAGAAATTGTAGATTATTATGATTGGGAATTTTGTCAAATACAATATAATTATTTGGATGAAAATCATCAAGCAGGTACAGAGGGCCTTAAATATGCTGCTAGTAAAGGCTTAGGAGTAGCAGTAATGGAGCCATTAAGAGGTGGAAAAATTGTAAGAAACCTTCCTAGTGATGTTAAAGCAGCTTTTGAAGGCGCTGAAATAAAAAGAACGCCAGCGGATTGGGCTTTAAGATGGGTGTTGAATCATCCTGAGGTTTCAGTAGTTTTAAGTGGAATGAATATAATGGAGAATGTTGTCCAAAACATTGCTACAGCAAGCGAAGTTGCACCAAATTCAATGACAGAGGCAGAAGTTGCGGTGGTAGATGATGTAAAAGCTATATTTAAAAGCAGATTAAAAAATAACTGTACTGCATGTGGATATTGTATGCCTTGCCCAGCTGGTGTAAATATTCCTGGAAATTTCACGGTATACAATGAATATAATTTGTTCTATTCAAAAGAGACTGAAGATGAATTAAAAAAGAGATATGTGTCTATAAAAAATAGTGGTGCAGCATCAAAGTGTGTACAATGTGGAAAATGTGAAAGTCATTGTCCGCAAGAAATTAAAATAAGAGAAGACCTAAAGAAGGTTAAGGCTATATTCGAGTAAATTTAAAAAAAGTTTGTTATCATATGAGGGGGAGAAGTATAAATGCATATTCCAGATAATTACTTAAGCCCATCTACATGTGCTACCTTTGGAGTGGTAATGATACCTATATGGAGAAAAGCAGTTAAAAATGTAAAGGAGCAAATAAATAGAAAAAAAATGCCTTTAATAGGACTTTGCTCGGCATTTTCCTTTTTAGTTATGATGTTTAATGTTCCAGTGCCTGGAGGAACAACCGCACATGCTGTAGGTGCATCATTAATAGCAATACTATTAGGCCCGTCAGCGGCTATACTTTCAGTTACTATTACGCTTTTAATTCAAGCACTGCTTTTTGGAGATGGAGGGTTACTTTCTTTTGGGGCAAATGCTTTTAATATGGCTTTTGTAATACCTGTTACTGCGTATTATATATATAGATTTATTAAAGGAAACAGCAAAAGTGAAAAGCGAGACTTTGTTTCTGCCTTTATTGCTGGTTATATTTCTATAAATATAGCAGCAATGTGTGCTGCTATAGAATTCGGAATTCAGCCAATACTTTTTAAAGATACCAATGGTATGCCTTTATATTCTCCGTATTCAATAAAAACTACCTTGTGGGCAATGATGATACCTCACCTACTGGTAGTTGGTTTTATAGAGGGTTCAGTTTGTGGTGGTGTACTTGCATATTTAAGAAAGGTATCCCCAAAAGTTGTTGTGGAAAGCCAACCTATCAAATTTTTATCTTTAAAATTTTTGATTGTTTTATTAATGCTTCTATGCCCCATTGGATTAATTGCATCCGGATCAGCTTTTGGAGAATGGGGAAATGATCAAATTAAAAGTATGCTGGGCTATTTGCCAAAAGGTATGCAGCAAGGGTTTTCTTTTAAGGCATTGTTTTCTAGTTATTCTATCCATGGTATATCTAGCATAATCGGTTATATAATTTGCGGAATAATAGGTGTAGTAGCAATACTTATAATTTTTAAACTCATTGGAAAGCAACTTGAAAAAAATATTGATGATGATAGAGGTAATAAAATTGTATGATTGGTTATTTAAGGACGAAAATTATACACCTATAAAAGATAAGGATAAATTTATTAATAAAAGTATTTTTTCCTTTGCAAAAATGCTGAATGATATAAGAAGCATGAATAAATATAAAGAAATAAGCTTTATTTATAGTATTAATCCAATAGTTAAAACTTTAGTAACACTAATAATTATAATTCAATTAGCTTTATCTAGAAATGTAGTTTTTATTTTTGCAGTTTTAATTGTAGCAATAGCTATTTGCTTGTTTGTAAACAAGAAAGACATATTTAAAATATATATTATAAGTGGTATTTTGCCATTATTTACTGTCATAATGCTTTTGCCTTCTATTTTGATGGGTAATTTAAATAATAGTTTAATTATTGTATTAAAAGTAGCAGGCACAATTATTTCTGTAAATATATTATCTTACACAACAAAGTGGCATCAGTTAACCAAAGTATTAAAACTTATTTTTGTACCAGATATATTTATATTTGTTATGGATATAGCAATAAAATATATTTTTGTGCTTGGAGAATTTTCACTTGAAATGCTTTATTCATTAAAGCTTAGATCTGTTGGTAAAAATAATAACAAGAGAGCTTTTATAATAAAATTAATGGGAAACTTGTTTTTAAAATCAAAGGAAGCTGGAGATGAAATGTATTCAGCTATGGAATGCAGAGGTTTTGTAGGTGAATATTCAGTTTACAAAAATTATAGTTTTAAAAATCAAGATGCTTTATATATAATGTTATATGCTTTTATAACGATTATAAATTTTATTCACTTATAGAAAAGGTGTAGTTGCGATGATAGAATTAAAAAATGTCGGGTATAGTTATGAAGATGCAGAAGCTTTAAAAGATATAAATATAACAATCAATAAAGGTGAAGCAGTAGCTTTAATAGGAGCTAATGGCAGCGGAAAATCTTCATTCATGAAGCTTATTAATGGAATAATGTTTCCAGACAAAGGCGTGTTTTTATTTAACGGACAAGAAATTAACAGTAAAATTATGAATAATAATAATTTTTCTAAAAGCTTTCATCAAAAGATGGGTTTTGTATTTCAAAATTCTGAAGCTCAGCTTTTTTGTCCTATTGTATACGAAGAGATAGCATTTGGACCTACTCAGATGGGATTAGCACAAAAGGATATTGAAAAGAGAGTTGATGACTGTATGAAGCTTTTAAATATAGAACATTTAAAGCATCGAGCTCCATACAATTTAAGTGGAGGAGAGAAAAAGAGGGTAGCTATTGCTTCAGTATTATCGCTAAATCCAGATGTGCTTATTTTAGATGAACCAATGAATGGTCTTGATCCAAAAACAAAAAGATTTTTAAGAGATCTAATAATTAAGTTAAATAAAGCAGGAAAAACTATAATTTGTTCTACCCACGATTTTGAATATGTTGAGGGTATTTTTAAAAGAGCTGTGCTGTTTTCTGAGGGCCATGAAATAGTAGAAGATGATGATTATTTAAAAATAATTAATAATGAAATATTACTAAAGAAATACAATATAAAATAGGAAATTGGAGAAGTTCAATGAATAAGGATGAAGTTAAAGCTTTGTTAGAAGCTGTTAAAAATAGCGAAATTGATGTTGGGACTGCACTAAGTAAGATTGAAGATTTGCCTTATAAAGAATTAGGTTTTGCAAAAATAGATAATCACAGAGAGCTTAGAGTAGGTTATCCGGAAGTAATATATTGTGCAGGTAAAACTACGGATCAAGTAAAGAAAATTTTTGAATACATGCTAACAGGTGATAATAATATATTAGCAACAAGGGCTACTGTAGAAATGTATAATGTAGTTAAAAAACTGTGCAAAGATGCAAAGTATAATGAACTTGGCAAAACGATTACAATTAAAAAGAAAAAGGTTTCTGAAACCGATAGTTATATAGCCATAGTTTCAGCAGGTACTTCGGACATAGCAGTTGTTGAAGAAGCAAATGAAACAGCTAGAATATTTGGTAATAAAACTGTTATAATTAATGATGTTGGAGTAGCAGGTATCCACAGACTATTATCTAAAATAGATATAATAAGAGGAGCTAAAGTTGTAATAGTAATTGCTGGAATGGAAGGAGCTCTTGCTAGTGTGGTGGGTGGTCTTGTAGATAAACCTGTTATTGCTGTTCCAACAAGTGTTGGGTATGGAGCAAATTTAGGTGGAATTTCTGCGCTGCTTTCTATGCTAAATAGTTGTGCCAGCGGAGTAACAGTGGTAAATATAGATAACGGCTTTGGTGCAGCTTACAGTGCTAGCATAATAAATAAATTATAAGATAGGAGAAAATTATGATTTTACAAGAAAAATTAGATATATTAAAAGATATAATTAGAGAAAAAGGAAGTGCTGCAGTAGCTTTTTCAGGTGGGGTTGATAGTACATTTTTAATAAAGGTAGTAAAAGAAGTTTTAGGAGAAAATATGATTGCAGTAACTGCAACTTCTTCCACCTATCCTGAACGTGAACTTAAAGAAGCAATAAAGTATGCAAAAGATTTAGGTGTTAAACACATAATAATCAATTCTGAGGAATTAGATATTGACGGCTTTGCTAGCAATCCTAAAAATAGATGCTATTATTGCAAAATGGAGTTGTTTTCTAAAATCAAAAAAGTTGCTTTGGAAAATGGAGTGGAATACGTCTTCGATGGTACTAATTTAGATGATGTTGGCGATTATCGTCCAGGAATGCAGGCAGCTAAAGAAAATGAAGTTATTAGCCCTTTAAAAGAAGCTGGCTTTACAAAAGATGATATAAGAAAGTTATCAAAAGAGATGAATCTTCCAACTTGGGACAAACCATCTTTTGCATGTTTATCTTCTAGATTTCCTTATGGTAATAAAATTACTATAGAAAAATTATCTATGGTTGAAAGAGCAGAACAATTTCTATTAGACTTAGGTATAAGGGAAGTTAGAGTAAGGCATCACGAAAATATTGCAAGGATAGAAGTTAACCCAGATGAAAGAAAAAAATTATTTGATGTTGAATTGTTAGATAAAATAGGAAATGAGTTAAGAAAAATAGGCTTTACTTATGTTACGCTTGATATATTAGGGTATAGAACAGGAAGTATGAATGAAGTTTTATCTGAAGAAGATAAGAAAAATTAAACCTTTACGAAGATTGTCCAAAATAGTAAAATAAAATATATAAAGAGATTTTATATATTTCAACTAATTTGGGGGTGCACTTTTGAAAATTAAAGTAAAACTTACAGTAGACGACTATTGGAATTATGACAAATATATGGTTACCCATACATTTTCTTTTTTTGTCAAAATATTAATTAGCTTAGGAATTATCCCAGTTGCTATATTTGTAACTACTACCTCAATGGGACTTTCCATATTAAAGGTTTTAATTGCAACACTTTTAGGTGGACTGATTTTTGATTTTGGCTTTTTATATTTTGCAAAGAGAAGGATGGCAAAATTACTTATTAATAGCTCTGGATACATTGCAGAACATAGTTTTGAAATATTTAATGAAGGACTAAAAAGAACTATTCCTGCTGGAGGTGCTATAGTAAAGTGGAGTACGATAACTAGTATTGTACAAAATAGAAAATATATATACTATTTTATAAACAAGACTAACCCACTTATACTACCTAAAAGAGGTTTTGAAAGGGAAGAAGAGGCAATTCAATTTTATAATAAGTCAGTTGAAGCTTGGAGTAAATTTAAAAAATAAAATAAAGTTAACAAGTAAATGTAAGTAAGCTTTTATAAACTACTATCTTAAAAGCTTACTTACATTTTATATTTTCTTTAAACTTGCATTAATTTAAAGAAAATATTAGAAACTTATGATTTTCCTTTAAATTCAGTATGACACTTTTTGCACGTTATAGTGATATTGCCTTTTTTTCTTGGTACTCTAAGCTTTTGAGAACATTTTGGACATTTAAAAACTTTATACTTTCTTTTTTCATCTATTTTATATTTTATGCCATAAAATCTTTGCCTTATAATAAGCATAAAGTTATCAAAACTTCTAAGTTCACTGTATCTTTTATATTTATTTTTTGATAAGCATCTGAAGGCTGAATAAGCTGCTGTTATAAAGCCTAAAATGAAAATATATTTGTTTAAGGATAAAATCAAAATGGCTCCTAGAAAAAATAAAAATTTTGAAAATCTATCTATGCCGTATCTGTCTTTAAAAAACTTTGAAAATTTGTCCATTAAAACCACTCCTATGTTTAAGTATCTATTATAAAATTATACAACAAATACGGCAGATTTAATAAAGAAATATTAAAAATAAATAGAAAATCTTTTATACCTTTTAAATCCCATCTTTTTCACACATTTTATATATTATGTTACCATAATGTTATGATAAAATAATGTTACATTAATCAATAGGAGGTGTAATAATTGGGTAAAAAAATATATCTTGTAGAAGATGAAAAAAGTCTTAATATATTATTAGAAAAATATTTGCAAAAGGAAGGCTATGAGGTTACAACCTTTATAGATGGAAAAACCGCTATGTCTAAAATTAAAGATATGCCTGATTTGTGGATATTAGATATAATGCTTCCAGGAATAGATGGGTATGAATTAATAAAGAACATTAAGCAAAACAATATAAATACGCCAGTAATTTTTATGTCTGCAAGAAATGAGGAATTAGACAGGGTTGTAGGTTTAGAATTAGGGAGTGATGATTACTTGTCTAAGCCATTTTTGCCTAGAGAATTAGTAATAAGAACGAATAAGCTATTAGAAAGAATTTATGGTAATGAAAATTTGCCCTTAAAAGATAATATATTGGATATAAACGGATATAGAATAAGCAAAAATCAGAGAACGGTATTTTGTGGAGAGACAGAACTTCAGCTTACTAATAAAGAATTTGAGCTTTTGTATTTTTTTGTTGAAAATAAAAATAATTTGATTTCCAGAGAGCAGATACTTATAAATGTATGGGGAAATAACTATTTTGGCTCAGATAGAGTTGTTGATGATACAATAAGAAGACTTAGAAAAAAGGTTGATGGAATAAATATAGAAACAGTATATGGATTTGGTTATAAGTTGGTATATAAATTATGAAAAAGTTGAAATTTAAATCCTTAACAATGCGAATATGGACTACATTTACTATTATAATTTTAATAATTATATGCAGCATAACGATTATTTACATTTCCATATATAAAGAAATTGATGACAACTCTAAATTAGCAGATTTAAAAGTCCTTCATGAAGGAGTTATTAACAATGGTGTAGATGGTCCACCCTTTGATGGCGGATTCAATAAAATAAATTCTCTTAGGGACAATGGATATTTTGTTTTTAGTATAGATAGTAATAATAAAACTCATATTATTAATGTAAATAATGCAAATCCAATGCATCCACCTGGAATTCCAAGTCTTAACAATGCACAGCTTGAAAATTGGTTATCCACTTATGCAACAAGTACAAATATGAAAGCGATTAAGTTTGAAGCAAAATATAAAGGTATGAAGTACCTTTTTATAATAAGTTCTATTAAATATGGTGGATATAATAAGTCATATCTTATATCATATTTGCCGGACCCAAATGATAATTTATTGATTTATACAATGCTTGGAATCGGTGTGGTTTTTATAGCAATTGGATTTTTAACAGCTAAAATAGTTGCAAATAGAATTTCAAAACCATTAAAGGAGCTGGAGTCATATTCTTTAAGGTTAGCAGAAAAAGATTGGAAGGCATCAATTGAAGTTAATGAAGAAGATGAAATAGGAAGACTTGCAAAAGCTATGCAGCATATGCAAAAACAATTAATGAAAGCTGATGAGGAAGAAAAAATATTTTTTCAAAGTATATCCCACGATTTGAAAACACCAGTAATGGTTATAATGAGCCATGCAGATGCAATAATTGATGGTGTATACATTGATTCCATTGAAAATACAGCTGAGATTATAAGAAATGAAGCTATCCGGCTAGAGAAAAAAATTAAACAAATTTTGTTTTTAAATACTTTAGAATATTCTCTTTTAAACAATGCAGAAAGTTCAAAAATAAAGCTTAACGAAATTGTTCTCCATATAGTTAATAGATTTGAAGTTATAGACAGCACAAAACAATGGGATCTCCATATGGATAAAATAGAAATAGACGGTAATGAAGATAAGATACAGGTTGCTATTGAGAATATTTTAGATAACGGGCTCAGATATGCTAAGGATAAAATTAAAATTAGTTTGAAAAAAGAAGGAAATGAAGCTGTTTTAGAAATTTTTAATGACGGACCGAATATAAAAGAAGAACATATAGAACATATCTTTGACCAAATGTATAAAGATAAGACAGGAAATTTTGGCTTAGGACTTGCAATATCTAAAAAAATAATTGATTTTTATAAAGGAGATGTAGCGGTTTATAATAAAGAAGAGGGGGTAAGCTTTATAATAAAATTTTTATGTTCAAAATAATAACACAAAAACTAAAGAGCCAATTTTTAGATTATGCATCATAAAAATTAGCTCTTCAGTTTTAATAATTAAGCTGATTGGCTTTCTTCGATTGAATCCCATTTAGGTTGTGGACCTCTCATGTATGAGAGTACAGCACCTATTATGCTAAATGCAAATGAAATTCCGAAGGCTAATCGTAATCCTCCAATGAAATTGTCAATAGCTATACCTTGACTACCTACTTGAGTTCCTACAAAAAGAGCTTGCATAGCTTTTGGCGTTACACTTGAGGAAATAATAGCCATTGATAAGGAAATACTTAATAGTGATCCGCAAGTATTAAGCATTGTTCTAAGGCCAGCAGCTACCCCTCTTTTATGAGCTGGCACTGATCCCATAATGTAGGACGTCAAATTTTAACTTTTGAAAACAGCATTCCTAAGTCAAATTATTGCTATGGTTATAACAATTAGCTAGTAATTAAATGCATTTTGAGTAATCAAATTATTGCTAAGATAAAAAATCT
>JAJXWJ010000023.1 GCA_021781655.1 Bacillota bacterium
TTGTTATGTATTTCTAAAATAACTATCGTAATTATAACATAATAAGACATAAAGTTACAAGGGATTTAACATTTTTTTATAAATGTAAATTTTATATCAATAATATATGTTTTTACAGTAACTTTTTTGTTAGATATTTAATGAAAATTTATAAACTTCATTTTTTGACAATTTTCTATCCTTAGCTACTAATTTTACTGCTTCTTTTTTAGCCTTTCCTCGATTAATATACATCAAAATATGATCCTCAACAGAAATATCTTTCCATAATTCCATGCTTTCAATTTGAATTTCTTCATCTGTTTTTCCTGAAAGTGCTATCACATATTCCCCTCTCGGTTCATTTTCAGAATAAAACTCTATAGCTTCTACAAGGGTGGTTCTTTTTATGTTTTCGTGTAGCTTTGTTAATTCTTTACATATAGCCACTTTTCTATTGCCTATATTTTCAAATAGAAATTGTAAAGTCTTGTTCAACCTATGTGGAGCTTCATAAAATATAATTGTGCCTTTCAAATTTTTAATTTCATTTATAACTTCTTTTTTATCCTTGTTTTCCTTAGGAAGAAATCCTTTGAAAGTAAAGCCTGTAGTGTCTAAGCCTGAATATACCAAAGCTGTAATCAGGGCAGTAGCTCCTGGTATTATTTCAAAGCATATATCTTTTTGTATACATTGTTTAACAATAACGCTCCCAGGATCAGAAATTCCAGGCATTCCAGCATCAGTTACTAGTGCAATATTATTTCCTTCCTCTATTAGCTTAATTATGTCTTCAGATTTTGCATTCTCATTAAATTTATGATAACTAATTAGTTTTTTTTTGATTTCATATCTATTTAAAAGCTTTAAAGTTTGTCTTGTATCTTCTGCTGCTATTATATCGCAATTTTTTAAAGTTTCTAAAGCTCTTAAAGTTATATCTTTTAAATTTCCTATAGGTGTTCCTACTAAAAACAATTTTCCCGTCATTTTATAGTTACCTCCTTACCATATATTTTATTTATCTCTTCTGTATAACTACCATCCTTTTCATGAATATATAATGGATCTTCCCATTTTAAAAATGCTTTACCATCCCGCTGACCTTCTATAAGCACAATATTAGGTGCCTTATTAATGCTAGGATGAACCATTCTTATTACTTTGGGCTCTATCTTATGTTTTCTCATAAGACAAAAGATATCAGCTAATCTTTCAGGTCTATGAACCATATACATCCTTCCGTTATCTTTTAAAAGCTTTCTAGTAGCAATAATAACATCTTCAAGCGTACAACAAATTTCATGCCTTGCTATAGCATCTTTATCATTATAGTTTATTAATCCAGAATTTCTAAGCTTATATGGAGGATTAACAGTTACTACATCAGCCTTATCTATCCTCTTTAATAAACTTTTATCTGTTATACTTCCATTAACAAACCTTATCTTATCTTCTAAACTATTATACATAGCTGACCTTTTAGCCATATCTACCATGTCTTCTTGAATTTCTACACCTACTATTTTTGATACTTCTTTTTTCCCTGTTATAATAAATGGAATAATTCCAGTTCCACTACATAAGTCTATTACGGAACCACCCTTTTTTACTTTCGCGTAATTTGCAAGCAAAACAGCATCTACACCAAACCTAAACCCGTTTTGTTTTTGTATTACCTTTATTCCTTTTAGCTGCAAATCTTCTAACGTTTCATCTTCTTTTATTAAATTCATAAAATACGTCCACCTTCACAAATTAAAGCATATTCATAAAATAGCTTATCACAACAAGCTGTTTTTTTGAATATGCTTTAACTAAAAAATTTAATTTGTAGATTCAATCCCATTATATTTTGTATCTAATACAATTATATCTACTCTTCTATTTTTTGCTTTCCCTGCGTCTGTACTGTTATCTGCTATAGGTCTAGTGTCACCATAACCATCTGCAGACATTCTTGCAGGATTTATTCCACCCTGAGTTGCAAAAACTCTATATACATTTTCTGCTCTTGCACAGGATAAAGCTAAATTATCTTGAAACTGAGGAGTATTTATAGGAACATTATCTGTATGTCCTTCAATTCTTATATAATTATTAATTGTATTCAGCATCTTACTTATATCTGATAGATGTCCTATCCATTCCGGTTTTATATTAGCTTGACCTGAATCAAAGGCTAATGCATCCTGAATTCTAATTAATAAACCAGTGTCATCAATTTGAGTGCTTACACTATTTTGCATATTATTGGCATCAATATAAGCATTTATTTGCTGCTGCAATTGCTTTAAGGTATTCTGTTCCTGTTGATTTCCTGCAGTAGCTGTTGAATTTGAAGAAGGTGTTGTTTGAGTTATATAATTTTTTTGAATTAACTGAGGCGTTTGCTTTATATCTGCTAGACTGGAACTTCCTATAATTGATTGTCCTCCTCCTAGTGCTGTTTTAAAAGATTGCGCAATTTGTATAAATTTAGCTTGACTTATTTGACTTGATGCATACATTATTATAAAAAATGCTAAAAGCAGTGTCATGAAATCGGCATAAGATAATAGCCATCTCTCGGTGGTATCTTTTTGAGCCTTAGGCTTTTTCTTCATGATTGCTCACTCCCAGCGTCATTTGGATTTTCTAATGAATTTTCATAAGCGGCTAATTGTTTTTTATCTAAAAAGCCCTTTAGTCTCTCTTCTAAAGTATTGGGATTTACACCTTCCTGTATACCTAAAATAGCTTCTATAATTAAAGATTTTTCTGTAATTTCATTAGCATTTATTCTTTTTAATCTTGCAGCTATTGGTAGCCAAACAAGGTTTGCTGTACTTATACCATAAAGTGTTGCAATAAAAGCCTTAGATATCTTTTCACCTAATGTAGAAGTATCCGACATGTTCGCCAAAACGTTAACTAGTCCCAAAACCGTACCTATGATACCCATTGTAGGTGAATATCCACCAGCTCCTTCAAATATACTTATACCAACCTCGTGTCTTTCCACCAATAACTCAACACTTAATTCTAAAGTTCCTTTAACTGATTGAGGTTCTACACCATCCACAACCATTTGAAGTCCTTTTTTTACAAACGGGTCTACATCGTCTCCAGAAATAAGTTCTTCTATACTTAAAAGTCCTTCTTTTCTTGTCTTAAAAGCAATATTTTTGAAATACGAAATAAGTGCACCCATATCTGTTTTTTCTTTTTTAAAGGCTACACCTATTATTTTCCCAAATTTTTTAATATCATTTAAAGGAAAGGAAACAGCAACTGCTGCAAAAGTACCTCCAAATATAATCAATAAAGAAGAAGGCGAAAATAATCCACTCGGATTACCTCCTTCCCATATAAATCCTCCAATTAATGCCGCATATCCAAATATTAAAAATCCAAAAGTAGATATTTCCAATTTTATTTCCTCCCTATGTTACAAAGATTCCGAAACTACTACACTTTTTTATTATCGTATAACTTGCAAATACATTTACAACTTTACAGCAATTCATTGTAAATAATTTATTTGATCTTATACGTTAATATTACACTTTGTCCACTTTTTACATATTTTTGTTCACAATGAGTAATTGATTTAACCTTATCCATATTAGCTAAAACTATTGGAACAATTAAATCTTTCTCTACCTTGTCTATCTTTTCCCTATCTATTTTTATTATAGGCTCTCCAGCTCTTACTTCTTCACCAATATTAGCTAGTCTTTCAAAACCCTCTCCTTGAAGCTCTATGGTGTTAAGCCCAATGTGAACCAATACCTCTATTCCTGTCTTTCCTTCTATTATAAATGCATGATTTGAATCGAATATCTCCACTATTTTCCCATCCAAAGGAGCAGATATAATATCACTTGTAGCTCGTACAGCTGTCCCGTCACCAATTATCTTCTCAGCAAAAATTCTATCCGGTATATCTTCGATATTTATAATAAATCCATCGACTGGAGCAAGTATTTCAAAGGTTTCCCTAAAAATATTAAGCATATTCCCTCCTAAAATTTTATTTTTTATTACATTATATCATAAAGGAAATAGTCTATTAATCTTATTTTTATAATTTGTCGGTTATGTATAAAATATGGCATAAAACAAAAAGCTCGTCCTATTTTTAGGACGACCTTTTTTATTGTTATTAAATATTACTCTTGAACTGGTGCTCCAACTGGGCAAACATTAGCACAGTTTCCGCAATCGATGCAAGTAGCTGCATCAATCTCAAATTGAGTATCTCCTTGACTTATTGCACTAACTGGGCATTCTGAAGCACATGCTCCGCAGCTTACACAAGCATCTGTAATTTTATATGCCATACAAAAACACCTCCTTATAAATTTGGTACATACTTACCTTGTTTATTGTATCACGATTACAATATTTTTTAAAGATGCTTTTTTAAGCATTTCATAAAATATAATTTACATAACTGAATATCCTATTTCTTCAATTGACTCAATTATTTTGTCGACTGATAGAAGTTTCCCATCAAATACAACCTCAACTTCATCTTTTTCTTTATTTATTTGACACGCTACAACACCCTCATTATTCGCTATGGCATTTCTAACTTTACTCACATCCTTCAAAGTTCTCATGCTCAAAACCTTTAGCGTTGACTTCATTTCAATCCTCCTAATCTGGTTTAAATAAATCTTTGATTATTTTTTCATCCTCTTCTACAAATTCAAGTTTAATTTCAGATTCATCGATAGTTCCTTCAAATTCACCTTTCAATAACTTTACTTCATCAATGGATACCTCTTTTATTGTTTCTTCTCCATCTAAGCCTTTTACCCTAATTTTTATATTTTCCTTAACTACACTATTTGATACAACTTCACCATTCCCATATTCTGATTGTACAATTGCTCCCACTTTAGGAAGCTTCTTTCTAATGCCCTCATAAGTCGACTGCTCATAATTTAAGCAACACATAAGTCTTCCGCATATACCAGATATCTTTGTTGGGTTTAAAGAAAGGTTTTGCTCTTTTGCCATTTTAATAGATACTGGGGCAAAATCTCCAAGATGCGTGGAGCAACACATAGGTCTTCCACAAGGCCCAAGGCCTCCCAGCATTTTAGCTTCATCTCTTACACCAATTTGTCTAAGTTCAATTCTTGTTCTAAAAATTGCAGCTAAGTCTTTAACTAATTCTCTAAAATCAACCCTACCCTCAGCAGTAAAATAAAAAATTATTTTATTATTATCGAAAGTATATTCAACATCAATCAATTTCATAACTAAATTATGCTTTTCAATTTTACTCATGCAAATTTCAAAGGCTTCTTTTTCTTTACTTTTATTTTCTTTATATTTATTTTCATCTTCTTCTGAAGCTTTTCTTATTACTGATTTTAAAGGGGGAACTATTTTATCATCACTCACCTCTTTATAACCAATAACACAGTTTCCAAACTCTATTCCTCTTGCAGTCTCAACTATAACATTATCACCTTTTTTTATATCGTTTTCTCCAGGTGAGAAGTAATATATTTTACCAGCACTTTTAAAACGCACCCCTACTACAGTTACCATTTTACACCTCCATATTTATTCGATACAATTATAAATTTCGTTATTATATTCCATACATTTTAATAAGCATAATGTGATAACTCATTGCTGAATTAACATTGCTTTCTAAATTTATTCTAGTTTCATTTATTATATTTACAAATTCCTTAAGCATATTAAAGGAAAATGTACCAGCTAAATGTTTAATATGCTCTAGTTTATCTAAATTTACTATTAACTCTTCATTTCCCGTTTCTTTGTAAATCATTATGTCTCTTATATATGATAGAAAACATAACATAGTTTCTTTCCACTGTTCCTTATATATAGTCAAAACAGCTTCGTAATTAAGGAAACTTTGAAGTTTGACTTCTTTAATATCAAGCATGATTTTCATAACATCGCTTCTTAATGCAATAAAAATACTATCTTCCATAAATCTTTCTGCTCTTCCAGGTACTCCATTGCAAAAAGCCTTAACAGCTTTAAGCTTAATTTCTTCGATATCTTGATATCTATTTTTTATAAACTTTATAATTTCTTCATCTGAAAGTCTTCTTAATTTATGTACTTGACATCTTGATATAATAGTATCTAAAATATTTTCTACATTTTCACAAAGTAGAAATATAAAAACACCTCTTGGTGGCTCTTCTATAGTTTTAAGAAATGCATTTTGAGCTTGAGTGGTCATTTTATCAGCATCATGCAAAATAATTACTTTTCTAGTACCTTCATAAGGCTTCTTATTTGTTTCTTCTATTATTTGCCTAACTTGATCCACAGAAATTGATTTTTTATTATTCAATATTCTATACTGCTTTATATCCGCATAATCTTTAAAATCTTCCTTACCCAAAATGTTTATTGCAGAAAATCTCGCAATGTTACTCTTACCAAGTCCATTTTCTCCTACTATAATATGTGCATGAGATATCTTATCTGCTTTTATTAAATCAATAATATTTTTTATAATCCTCTGGTGGCCAATAAAATCTTTCATTGCTACCTCTTTTTCTTTACACTTGATTGCATTTAATATATTCACGAATGTTTTTAATACATTCATCTAATTCATAGTTTAAATAAAAATTATCTATTTTACAAGCTTTTAATTTATCTTCATTAAAATCAATACTATCTGCTAAAAACCTCCTGCATAGTTCTTCATAGTTTGGATTCTCCTGCATCATTTCTCTATCTAAAGCCCTTTTTAACCTTGTTCCATCATCTAAATTGATATAAACCGGCTTTATAGAATCTTCTCCAAAGTATTCCTGTAATTTCTTATAAGCCTCTAAAGTTGTTATCATAATATAATTATACCTTTTCAAATCTATCTGTCCATCATCAATTGTGCAATAGTACCATTTTCCCTTTACAGTATTATATTGCCTCAATTCAATAATTTTATTTTCCACTTGAAATTTCTTTAATTCCTCTTCTTTTACAAAATGATATTCAATACCATCTGTTTCGCTATCTCTTTTTGGTCTTGTAGTATACAAAACAATTCCTTTTAAGTTTAAATGGTCATCATCCTTTAAAGCTTTAAAAACAGTATCTTTTCCAGAACCACTTTTCCCAATTATGCAAAAAATCTTACCCATTTTTTCCTCCGTAATAATCTTTATCATCCTTTTTTCATTTATCCCAATTACCTTATTATTTATGCTTAAATAATAATTTATATTTTTTATAACCTTCTTATCTATTATTTCTCCTGGCACTACTATAGGTATGCCTGGAGGATATGGTACAATTGCTTCTCCACATATTTTACCTTCTGCTTCTATGTACATAATTTTTTCTTTTTGCCTATCAAGAGCCTCATATGGAAGCATTACCTTATATGGTATTTTAGTATCAATTATTTCTTTTGCTTTTTCTTTAAGTTTTTCAAGATCACAATTTTTAAGAATTTCATATAACCTTTCTATTTCTAATTCTTTATTAAAAGGAGAAAAAATAAGTACTACATTGCTTCCGTCACTCATTTCTGGTTGAATATTATTTTCTTTTAAATAATTATATAATTTAAAACCACTATATCCTTTTGAAACATGCAGCACATATCTAGTAATATCTATGTTATATACATTTAAGTCTTCCAATTCTATAACATGAAAACCTTCAAGTTCATTGATTTTATTTTTATAATTTTTCAAGAACTTTATAAGCTTTCCATAACTTTCTTTTCCTTTTTCCTCTAAAAAATATCTTCCATAATCCATTGAAGCCATAAGCATGAAAGAAGGGCTTGTACTTAAAAATGCACTAGTATAAAAATCAACCTTTTCTTCATCTATATCCTTACCAATATGCAAATATGCTGTTTGAGTAAAGCTTGGCAAAGTTTTATGAGAACTCATGACTACCATATCAGCTCCCAAACTGACTGCATTTTCAGGCAAAGCTTCATGAACTCCAAAATGAGCTCCATGTGCACTATCGACAAATACTTTAATTCCCCTTTTATGTGCTTCATAAATTACTTTTGATAAGTTACAACAAACACCATAATAATTAGGATAAGTTATCAATATTCCCTTTGCATCTAAGTTTTCATCCATTATGTCAATAAGTTCATTTTCATCTATAGAAAGAGGAGCATTAAAACCTTTATCTACTTTATTTTTTAAATATATCGGGTTTAACTTCCTCATAATTATTCCATTAAAAATAGACCTATGGCAATTCCTCTCAACTATAATTTTATCACCTTCATTAAACTGAGAATATATAACAGTAAGATTTCCGCTAGAACTCCCATTAACTAAAAAATAGGATTTCTTACTTCCATAAAAATCACTTAAAAGTTTTTGTGCTTCTTTTATTATTCCTTCAGGATTATGAAGATTATCTAACCCATCTACCTCGGTAAGATCACATTTTATAATACTTTCATAAAATTTTACTCCTATATCTGTATATAAAAATCCTTCACCTGCCTTATGCCCTGGCATGCAAAACATTGAATTTTTTTCATCTACATATTTCAATAAGCCCTCTACAAGTGGTAGTTTTGACAATTAATTTCAGCTCCCTTCCATTGAAAAATTGATTTCTTTATACTGCTTCTGTAAAATTCATAAAAATCATTTCCTGGACTAAGTTTTGTTATTCTTTCTTCACAAAACCTACATATTCTTCTGTTATTTATTATTATACCATCAGTTTGAGGCTTTCCACATATAATACAAGTTTGTTTTTTCATCTTATCCCCCTCAAAAATTTTTTAATACAAACTAGTTAAAGTATTGCCTCTATCTATATATTTTATTCAATTACATGCTTATTTTTATTTTGTCCAAAATAATTTTCTATTGTTTATATATTGGTATTGTATCATAAAACCATTTTGTATTTTCAATAGATAACTTTATACATCACTTTTGCCTAAAAAAAGAATGACCCTTACTTTCAATATAAAATTTTCCTACAGGAAATAGTTCTTAATTATTTATAGAATAAAACTTATCATGCTGAATATAATTTTAATTGAATTCAAATTATGTGCTTTATTATCATAAATAATTTAATATGGAGACTTTATGTTAGGAAGAAGATTAAAAAAATCTGCTACTATCGGGCTTATTGCACCCTCCAGTAATATTAAACCTGAAATAGTTAAGAAAGGCATACATTATATTAAAAATCTAGGCTTTAATATTGCTTGTGGAAAAAACCTTTTAAACCAATACGGTTACTTAGCTGGAAATGATATTGAGAGAGCTTCAGATATTAATAATATGTTTTTAGACCCTAAAATAGATATGCTATTGTGTGTAAGGGGAGGTTACGGTGCTATTAGAACATTACCATATATAAATCTTTCCTCTATTAAAAAAAATCCTAAAATATTTTTAGGATTTAGCGATATCACCGTTTTATTAAATACTTTTTATCAAAAGTGCAACCTTATAACCTTTCACGGACCTATGTTAAATTCAAAATTCAGTGAAGCTTCAATAAACAACTTGCTTCAAGCCATTATGGATGGCTATGCACCTTATATAATATCAAGTCCCAGTGATTTAAAAACTAAAAGCAACTGCAATTCAACTGTTTATGGTACACTAGTTGGAGGTAACTTGAGCGTATTATGCTCCATGCTTTCTACTCCATATGAAATTTCAACCGATAATAAAATTCTTCTTCTAGAAGACGTCGGCGAAGAACCCTATAAGATAGACCGTTTTTTAACCCAGCTATTATTAGCTAACAAACTTCAAAACTGTAAAGCTATATTGCTAGGTCAATTTACTGCTTGTACTTCCTCTATAACAGATAGCTTCTCTGTAGAAGAAGTTATAAAAGAACGGTTATTCCCATTAAACTTACCTGTAGTATATAATTTTATGATCGGACATGATACACCTAACCTTACGCTTCCAATTGGTGCTTTTATACGTCTTAATTGTAGAAATGGTGAAATTGAGCTATTAGAAGCGGTTGTAAAATAAAAAAAACTTATCCGCTATATCCTTTAGTTCTATCTTTGTATCTAAATTTTTCTCAATATATTCAATAGACTTCTGTATACAACCATTATAATCCATGTTTTCTATCTCACTCCTTTACTGCTTTTTCTTTATTATATATTAATACTTTCATTAATTCCTGTCTTTTTTTGCTATTATGCACAGCAAAGAAAAACCCTTGAAAATAATATTTTCAAAGGTTTTTCTTTGGAGGCGCCACCCAGATTTGAACTGGGGATCAAGGTTTTGCAGACCTATGCCTTACCACTTGGCCATAGCGCCGTGTATATGGTGGCCAATCCAGGAATCGAACCAGGGACACGAGGATTTTCAGTCCTCTGCTCTACCGACTGAGCTAACTGGCCAAAACTATAAATTATCATTAATAACACAGCCATATTATTCTACCAAATAAATAATTGTTAGTCAATCATTTTTCTAACAATTATTTATTCTTCACTATAGTATTTTAGAACCTTATACATAAATTATATGTTATAATATTTTACGTGAGGTGGTATTATGATAGAACAATTAAAGACAATTATATATAATAGCAATAACATCGTATTTTTCGGAGGTGCTGGCGTTTCCACAGAAAGCAATATACCAGACTTTAGATCTGAAAGCGGTTTATATACAACTAAAAACAACTTTTCCTATGCACCTGAAGTAATGGTAAGTCACAGCTTTTATTTAAACCATCCTGAAGACTTTTTTGAATTTTATAAAGCAAAATTAATATATAAAGATGCTAAACCAAATGCAGCACACTATGCTCTTGCAAAGCTTGAAGAAATGGGCAAACTTAAAGCAGTAATAACACAAAATATAGATGGTCTTCATCAAATGGCTGGTTCTAAAAATGTTTTGGAATTACACGGCTCTATCCACAGAAATTATTGTACTAAATGCAACCAGTTCTATGATTTAGATTACATAGTCAATAGCCCAGAAACTATTCCTAAATGCAGTAAGTGCTCATCTACTATAAAACCAGACGTAGTTTTATATGAAGAAGGACTAAATATGGATATACTTGATAAATCCGTTGAATACATTCAAAATGCTGATGTGTTAATAGTAGGAGGGACTTCACTAGTTGTCTATCCTGCTGCTGGTCTTATCCAGTATTTTAGAGGCAAGAAGCTTATTTTAATTAATAAATCTAAGACTCCTTATGATAGGACAGCTAATGTTGTTATCAATGATAGTATTGGTAAGGTTTTAGGGGAGGTAATAAAATAATATTCCGCACTAAGTTACTTTTAAAAATAGTTATAAAGTGAAACGCAGGAAGTTTTAATTGACAATGGACAATTGAGAATTGACAATTAAGGATGTCTTTCTTCCTTGTAGTCAGAAAAACTACAAATTATTATTTTTAGGTTTTGCATAACAAAACCATCCGAAATTAATTGCCTTTAGGCAATTAAATTGTTTAAAGATTTTTCGTAGAGTAGCGTAGGAAAATCCACAATCATTGTCAAATGTCAATTAAAAAATAATGCGTTTCACTTTTTAAAAATTTAAGCTTAAGAGTTAGTGCGTAAATTTTTTCTATTCTGCTTTTTCAAGTGCTTGATTTAGGTCATAGATAAGATCATCCACACCTTCAACACCTATTGAAAGCCTTATTAAGTCTGGAGTAACTCCTGCTGATAACTGTTCTTCTTCAGTTAGTTCTGCATGAGTTGTACTTGCTGGGTGAATTACGAGAGATTTAGCATCTGCTACGTTAGCAAGTAAAGAGAAAATTTCTAAACTGTTAATAAATTTCTTACCAGCTTCAACTCCACCTTTAATTCCGAAAGTAAATATTGAGCCTGCACCTTTTGGTAAGTATTTTTTAGCTAATTCATTGTATTTATTTCCTTCAAGTCCTGGATAGTTAACCCAAGCAACCTTTGGATGATTATTTAAATACTCAGCAATTTTCTTTGCATTCTCAACATGTCTTTCAACTCTCAAAGATAAAGACTCTAATCCTAATATGAAATAGAATGCATTTTGTGGGCTAATTGCTGCTCCAGTATTTCTTAGAAGTTGAACTCTAGCCTTTAATGCATAAGCTGGTGCTCCTAAATCTGCATATACTAATCCATTATAGCTCTTGTCTGGAGTTGTGAAGTCAGGGAATTTCCCGCTTTTCCTCCAATCAAACTTGCCGCCATCAACTATAATTCCACCTATAGCAGCACCATGACCTCCGATAAATTTAGTTGCTGAATGAACAACTACATCTGCACCAAATTCAATAGGTCTTACAAGGTATGGAGTTCCAAAAGTATTATCTATTATTAATGGTATATTATTTTCATGAGCAATGTTTGCAACTGCTTCGATATCTAAAATATTTATTCTAGGATTTCCTATTGTTTCACCATATATTGCTTTAGTCTTATCTGTGATAGCTTTTCTAAAGTTTTCTGGATCATCTGGATCAACAAAAATCGTATTAATTCCTAATTTCTTTAATGTTACTGATAATAATTCATATGTTCCACCATATAAAGTGCTAGCTGCAACAATTTCATCTCCTGCATTTGCAACGTTAAGTATTGCATAAGTAATTGCAGCAAGGCCTGATGATGTAGCAAGTGCAGCTACTCCGCCTTCTAATTCTGCAACCCTTTTTTCAAAAACATCTTGAGTTGGGTTCATAATTCTTGAATAAACGTTACCTGGTTCTCTTAAAGCGAATAGATTTGCGGCATGTTCTGTATTATTGAATACATAAGATGTGGTTTGATAAATAGGAACTGCTCTAGATCCTGTAGTAGGATCAGGTACTTGACCTGCGTGTACTTGTAGTGTTTCAAATGATAATTTTCTTGCCATGTTTAATAGCCCCCTTAAATTTTTAAATTTGTTTCGATAAAACTAAGGGAAGAAACGGCCTTTAATTAGCCTTATCTTTCAGTTTTACCTGCTGGAATTGGCACCATGAAATTATCTGGTTGCCAAGGCTTCAAAGGGCCAGTCCCTCCACCTTTCTTGATAAGTGTATCTTTAGTTTAAATCAATTATATACAGCTTAACATACTATGTCAATAGGTAAAATATATTTTATTTAATATTTTCATATACGTATTAACCTTAATTTAATAAATATCCAGTTCAAATTTAATTTTTTTTGATGTATAATAATATTATAAACTGTAGTTCACCGTTTATGTGTTTTAGGCTTGTTTATTTTGCTGCAAGTAAAATTTTATAGGGGGTTTTTTAATGATAAATGGTAACAAGATTAGGGAACTTAGATTAGAGAAAGGCCTAACCTGCCTAGATGTTTCAAACTTATCAAAAAGACTTGATGTACCTATTTCCAAAACTTACTTAGAAGAACTTGAAAGAGGTGCAAAACTTAACCCATCATTTAATGTAATAGAAACAATCTCTATAATTTTGACAGTCAAATTAGATGAACTTAGAATAGTATAATAAAATATATGCCGACAGGCTTTTTAAGAAGTTTGTCGGTTTTAATTTTTTTGAGATATATATTGAATAATTTCAAATTAATTGTTATTATAAATTAGTTAAAGACATATTAAAAAGAATTTATAAATTAATTTATTTTCAATTTTTTATGTCTAAGGGCATTATTTATTCTCACAATAGATATAAATTTTTAGGGGGTAACATACTTGAACAATATTGTTGTAGCAAAATTTGGTGGCAGTTCGCTAGCTGATGCTAACCAATTTGAGAAAGTTAAAAACGTCATTGAAGCAAATCCTAGTAGGAGGTACATAGTTCCTTCTGCTCCAGGTAAACGACATGGAAAAGATTATAAAATTACCGATTTACTTTATCTTTGTAATACCCACGTTCAGCAAGGAATACCTTTTGATGATGTATTTAAAATCATTTCTGAAAGATATACGGAAATAGTAGCTGAGCTTTCCTTAAAATATCCTCAAATGAAAGACTTAGATATTTCTTCTCATTTAAATATCATAAAGACTTCTATTTTAGATGGTGTTTCTTCCGACTACACAGCCAGTCGTGGTGAGTACCTAAACGGAATTATTTTAGCTACTCTTTTAGGCTATGAATTTGTCGATGCCAAGGACATAATATTTTTTGATGCTAAAGGTCACTTTATTCCTGATGCTACCGACAAAGCCATAAAAGAAAAACTTAAAAGTGTAGAAAAAGCTGTAATTCCCGGCTTTTATGGAGCACTTCCTAATAACCATATTAAAACTTTTTCTAGGGGTGGTTCGGATGTGACAGGCGCAATAATTGCCAAAGGAGTTAGTGCTGAGTTATACGAAAATTGGACAGATGTATCTGGCTTTTTAATGGCAGATCCAAGAATAGTTAAAAATCCTTGTCCTATAGATACAATTACCTACAGAGAACTAAGAGAACTTTCTTACATGGGAGCAACTGTATTACATGAAGATTCTGTATTCCCTGTTAGAGAAGCTGGTATACCAATAAATATTAAAAATACTAATATGCCTATGGACCCAGGAACTTTAATAGTAGATGAAGATTCTAATACTACTAAGGTCGGTAAAATAACTGGAATAGCTGGTAAAAAGGATTTTACTGTTATTGCAATAGAAAAAACCCTTCTCAACTCTGAACTTGGTTTTTGCAGAAAACTGCTTTCTATATTAGAAATGAACGGTGTTTCTTTCGAAAATATGCCTTCTGGAATAGATAGCGTTTCTTTAGTTATTTCCGATTCTCAAATAGAAGGAAAGCTTGATGACATTTTAGATGAAATAAAAAAGCAATGCAAACCTGATTCAATAGATGTTTATCCAAACATGGCTCTTATCGCTACTGTTGGTCGTGGCATGTCAAAATCTAGAGGAGTTGCAACAAAGGTTTTTAGTGCACTTTCAAATAAAAATATTAATATAAGAATGATAGATCAAGGCTCCAGTGAAATCAACATAATAGTTGGTGTTGAAAATAATGATTTTGAAAGAGCAATCGATGCAATATATAGTGCTTTTCAAAACTAAAGTGAAAAATTGGACAATTTAATAACAAAGTGGTTTTCGCAAAAAGAAATATTTTGCGAAAACCACTTTGTTATTTTACTTCAACATTATATTTTTCTTTTAAACCTTCTATATGCTGTACATATTTCATGTTTTGTCTTTCCTGTTTCAAACCTTGAATAATATTTAACTTAACCTCTTCGAAAGGTTTATTTGGAGTTTCTGACTTACTGTCTACTCTTATTAGGTGATATCCAAATTGAGTTTTTACAGGTTCTCCTAATTGTCCAATAGCTTGAGAAAAAGCTGCATCTTCAAATTCTGGAACCATTTGACCTCTAGTAAAGTTTCCAAGGTCTCCTCCTTGCATGTTTGAAGGGCACATAGAGTATTTCTTTGCCGCTTCTTCAAAAGCTTTACCCTCTTCTATTTCCTTTTTTACTTTAAGGGCTTCCTCCTCTGTTTCAACTAAAATATGTCTAGCCCTTACAGTCCCTTGTGATTTAAACCTATCCAAATTAGCTTCATAATATGCTTTTGCTTCATCTTCAGATACTGACACTGTAGAAAATACTTTTTGAACTCCATACTGAGTTAATATATCTTTTTTTGCAGCTTCAACTTCATTGATATAAGCCTCATCATTCTCATATCCCTTTTCCTTTGAATCGAGATAAATAAGTTCAAGAGATATTATTTGATCTAGTAATCTGGCTTTTCCAGCTTCAGTATATAATTGTTGTTGTTTGTCTTTAGGAAAAGTTAATATAATTTTATTAATATCATTTTCTGTTATTTCTTTTCCATTAATAGTAGCTAGCACTTTATTTTCCATTAATATTGCTCCTCATTATTTAAAATTTGAACTTCGTTCACTGTAATGATAATAGCATTAAATAATTGATTTAACAAGCAAAAGCTTATAGACAATTACAGTTTATAATAAACTTTACATTACTTCTTTACATCATAATAATATTATGTCAAAATATTATTTATATGGATTATTTTTAACGAAATGAAAGGGGTTAAATATGAAAAAAAAATTATTTTTATGTCTTATTATAATTAGTATTTTAGGAATATTCTCAGGATGTTCTCAAAACAATGGAGCAAAGACTGCCTTTGATAACTATGTAAACGCATGGGAAAAAGGAAAATACAGCGACATGTATAAATTACTTAGTTCTGATAGCCAAAAAGCTATTTCTGAAAAAGACTTTGTAGCTAAATACACTAATATATACAGTGGTATCGATTTAAGTAAAATATCAATAGTTCCAACTTATCCAAGCTCCTACAAAGAAAATAGCGATGGCAAAATTCCTATTTCTTTTAAAGTTACAATGAATACAATTGCTGGAAATATAAACTTTACCGACACTGCTTATCTAAAAAAATCTACTAATAATTCTAATCAATACACATTAGATTGGACTAGTCAAATGATTTTCCCAGATTTAAAAACTGGTGACAAAGTAAGGGTCATTGATTATAGAGGGAAACGTGGTGAAATTACTGATAGAAATGGTACTTACTTAGCACAAAATGGTACTGTAGCATCGGTAGGGATAGTTCCTTCCAAATTAGGTTCTAATTCTACGGCAAATATAAATCAAATTGCCCAAATTTTAAATGTGACACCAGATTCGATTAATAAAGCACTAACTGCTTCCTATGTTACTCCTGATATGTTTATACCTATAGCCGAATTATCGAAAGATGATCCTAGACTTCCTTCACTTAAAGCAATTTCTGGAATAATGACTGAAGATAAGTCTGCTAGAATTTATCCACTAAAAGAAGCAGCCGCACAGCTTATAGGATATGTACAACCTATAACCGCAGATGAATTATCAAAATTGAAAAATAGTGGTTACAATGAAAACAGTATAATAGGAAAAGCTGGTCTTGAAAAAATATATGAAAGTACATTAAAAGCTACAGATGGTGGAGAAATATATATCGTAGATAAAGATGGGAATAAAGTAAAAACTATAGCAACTAAAGCTGCAAAGGATGGACAAAATATTAAGCTTACTATAGATGCTAACATACAAACTGCTGTATACAATGAATTAAAAAATGACCCAGGTGCTGGGGTTGTTTTAAATCCTAAAACTGGTGAGGCACTTGCTCTTGTTAGTACACCTTCTTATAATCCAAATGATTTTGTACTTGGAATGTCTACTAGTGAATGGAATTCTTTAAATAATGATCCAAAAAAACCTTTAGTAAATAGATTCCAAGATACCTTTGCACCTGGTTCTACTTTCAAACCATTAGTAGCTTCAATAGCACTGGATAAAGGAAAATTAGATCCAAATGCAGCAAAAAACATTACAGGCCTAAAATGGCAAAAAGACAGCAGTTGGGGAGACTATTTTGTAACAAGAGATGAAACTTACACCGAACCAGCAAATCTCCTTAATGCATTAGTACATTCTGATAATATATATTTCGCTCAAACAGCTTTAGCTATGGGCAAAGACACCTTTACCACTGGTCTTAAGGCTTTAGGTATAGGCGAAAAGATACCTTTTGAATATGGCCTCTATAATTCGCAGATTTCTTCAACAAATTCAATATCTTCAGATATTCAACTTGCTGATAGCGGTTACGGTCAAGGACAAGTACTTATGAATCCAGTACAATTAGCTGCCTTGTATACTTGCTTCGTTAATAACGGCAATATAGTTACCCCATATTTAAACAGCACAAACTCCACAAAAATATGGAAAGCCAATGCATTTACTCCTTCAACCATGAACATTGTCTCAAAAGATTTAGAATCGGTAGTTTCTAGTCCAGAAGGAACCGGCTATGGTGCATACGATCCTTCACTCCCTTTAGCAGGAAAGACTGGAACTGCAGAAATTAAAGCAAGTCAAACTGACACAAATGGTAAAGAAAATGGATGGTTTATAGCTTATAACACTAACAATCCAAAGCTTTTAGTACTTGAAATGGTTCAAGATGCTAAAAATCTCGGTGGTAGTAAATATGTAGTTCCTAAGGTTAAAACTATATTTGAACAATTCGGAAAGTAAAAAAAGGCTGAAACTTTTCACAGTTTCAGCCTTTTTTATAACCTTTTAAGTTAAACGATAGTTTTAAATTCGTAACCTTGACCTTTTAAATAATCTATAATTTGTGGTAAAGCTTTTGCAGTCTGTTCTTTTCCATAAGTATCATGCATTAATATAACTACTTTTTCGTTATTTCCAACTCCATTTTTAACATTCTGAAATATTTGATCTGAATTAAGTGGTCTACCTTCTGAATCTCTATCATCTACAGTCCAATCTATGCAATAAATTCCTCTGGCTTTAATTGCTGCATTAAATTGTGGCAAATTCGGATCCTTATAATATACCCTTGAAACATATCCACCTGGAAGTCTAAATATTCTTGTAGTGAACTTTCGTCCTAATGCATTACCTATTGCTTTATTAGTTTCATCAAATTCGTTCATAACCCTTGCTACATCCATCTTGTTACCAGGGAAAAGTGAGTTTGCCATATTGATTTGATACTCATGAGTATAACTATGATTTCCAATAGAGTTACCATCAGCAGCAATCATTCTAACTACAGCTTTACTTTGTGCACTTTCATCCACCATCTTACCAATTAAAAAGAAAGTAGCATTTATTCCATAGTGCTTTAATGTATTCAATACCATAGGTGTAACAGTTATTGACGGTCCGTCATCAAAGGTTAAAAATGCAATCTTATGGCCATCGTTTTTATAGTTTCCTTGTATAATGTTATATACCTGTGCAGCATCATATGAATTTAAAGGGTTTTCACCTAAATCTTGTACACCTGCAGCCTGCAACACCTTGTCACTTTTTTCCTTTTTGAACTTGTTTTCAATATTTTTTTCTCCACTATTACTTCTGTTAGCTACAGCAAATGTGTTAATACTATTAGTATTAACAGCTTGTACACTTTTTGAATATGAAGATAGTATATTGTATTCATAATAAATAACGCCTGCTAGTAAAACTAAAATTACTATAAACGTCACTTTATTAAATTTTTTTCGCCTTTTCATACACTCTTCTCCAATCCCAATTAATAAATATAATTTCCAATTAAATTATAGCACAGCAGTATATAAAATTGAATCAGTGTAAAAAATTGATATCCTTTACATAATATAAACTTTATATAAACTCTATTTAATTATAGAAATCAGATATTTTTCTAATTCCTTGCATTTTTGAGTGTCCATATCTTTTGTATTTTCTAATCTATTTTTTATTCCTATTTTTTCATATTTATTATTTCCTAAGGTGTGATATGGAAGCAATTCTACTTTTTCAACATTTTTAATACCTTTTATTATTTTACCTATTTCCTCAATATGCGAAATAGAATCAGTAAGGTTTGGAACGACTACATGTCTTATCCAAAGCTTTGTTCCTGCTTTTTCAGCAGCCTCTACAAAATCCATAAAGCCCTTCATATTTTGCCCTGTTAAATTTTTATATTCTTCATTGTTCCTATGCTTTATATCTAAAATAGCTAAGTCAGTGTATTTTAATATTTCATCATAATCACCGTACCCATATCCTGCAGTATCAATAGTAGTATGAATACCTTCTCTTTTACATAACTTCAATACTTCCAGTAAGAATTGTGGCTGTAACAAAACCTCTCCTCCTGAAAAAGTTACTCCTCCACCAGATTTTTCAAAATAAGGCTTATATCTTTTTATTTTTTTAAGCAGTTCCTCTGCTTCTACTTCCTCTCCACCTTCCATAGACCAAGTATCAGGATTATGACAATAAGCACATCTTAGTCTGCAGCCTTGAAAAAAAACTACTGTTCGTATTCCTGGTCCATCAACTAATCCCATACTTTCTATAGAATGAATTTTTCCCTTTACCATAATTTTTTCCTCCGTAATGTTTAAATTTGAAGTACAATTTCATTATAAACAACACTAATAATTTAATCAACGGACTTTAGAACTTTAAAATAACTATCAATAATTTTAATTATATGATTAAATATCTTAATTTATTTCAATAAATATATTGATTATTTTAATTTTATGTTTTATAATTTACTCATAAGGTGGTGATAAGGTTATGTCCTACAAAATATTATCTAAATGCCCTGTATGCAATTCTAATCTCTCGGCCGTTAGACTAAAATGTAAAAAATGCAATACAATTATTGAAAACGACTTTGAATTATCAAAATTTTCTTACTTAAGTACAGAACAATTAAATTTTCTAGAAGTATTTGTTAAATGTCGCGGAAATATAAAAGATGTGGAAAGAGATTTAGGCATCTCATATCCAACAGTAAGAGGAAAACTAGAAGACTTAATCAGTGCACTTGGATACACTCCAGTTAAAGTTAAAGATGAAAATAATGCTGAAGTACTAGCAAAACTTGAAAAAGGTGAAATAACAGCAGATGAAGCTATAAAAATTTTAAAAAATAATTAAGGGGGAATTAGAAATGAATGAAGAAGTTTCAAAGGTATTAAAAATGTTAGAGGAAGGTAAAATCGATTCTGAAAAGGCCGCTGCACTAATAGATGCACTAAACAATCATGAAGAATTTGTGGCAACCTCAGCTCCTCAAGATAAAATGCTTAAAGTTAAAGTCATCTCTGCTAAAGGTGATAATGTTAATGTAAACATACCTGTAAAGTTCATAAATTCAATTGGTTCAGCAATAAAAAGAATTCCTAAAATTCAAGGTGTTGAAGGAATAGAGGAAATCGACATTCAAGCTATACTGGAGGCTGTTGGAAGTGGTCTCGATGGAAAAATAGTTGATGTTAAAAGTGAAAATGGCGATATCGTTGAAGTGATTATTGAATAAAGGTGATAATATTGAAAGTATATTTAAAAGAAAAAGGCGGAAGATCCTTTTTTATCCCTATCCCATTGTCTATTGCAATATTTGGATTAAACTTCAGTAGCTTTATTATAGGAAAGACCAAAAAATATATTTCTGAAGATGCTTTGGAATATATTGAGTGTGTCGATTATAAAATATTGGCACAAAACATCAAGCTCTTGAAAAAATACAAAGGTCTTAACCTTATAGAAGTTACCTCTGCAGACGGTACATTTATAAAAGTTACAATTTAAAACAAAAAGACCTGCCAAATCGGCAGATCTTTTTATCACCATTTAAAGTTTTTCGTGGAAGGTTCTGTTAATAACTTCTATTTGATGTCCTTTGGATAATCTATTAAAGTTAACTGCATAACCAGAAACCCTTATTGTAAGTGTAGGATATTTTTCTGGATGGTCCATAGCATCTATTAAAGTATCTCTGTTTAACACATTAACATTTAAATGATGTGCTCCTTGGCCAAAATATCCATCCATTATGGCTACCAAATTATTAATTCTAACATCTGCCTCATGTCCTAATGCATTTGGAACGATTGAGAAAGTATTTGATACCCCATCTTCACAACAGCAGTATGGAACCTTTGCAACTGAATTCAAGGATGCAAGTGCCCCTTCAATATCCCTACCATGCATTGGGTTTGCACCTGGTGCTAACGGTTCTCCTGCCTTTCTTCCATCTGGAGTTGTTCCTGTTTTCTTTCCATACATAACGTTTGAAGTTATTGTAAGTACAGACAAAGTATGTTTAGCATTTCTATAAGTTGGGTGTTTCTTTAACTCTCCTGAGAACTTTTCAACTATTTCAACTGCAATATTATCTGCTCTATCATCATCATTTCCATATTTCGGAAAATCACCTTCGGTAATAAAATCTACTGTTATTCCATTTTCTCTTACTGGCTTAACTTTAGCATATTTTATTGCACTTAACGAGTCTATAGCAACAGAAAAACCTGCAATACCAAACGCCATAAGTCTTCCTACGTTTGTATCATGTAATGCCATTTGACCAGCTTCATAAGCATATTTATCATGCATAAAGTGAATAACATTCATAGTATTAACATAAAGTTCACCCATGTATTCAAGTACTTTATAATAATTTGCTTTAACTTTTTCAAAGTCTAATACTTCATCATTAATTGGCTCAATGTCTGGTACAACCTTTAAACCTTGTTTCTCATCAATACCACCATTAATAGCAAGAAGAAGACATTTTGCTAAATTACATCTTGCTCCAAAGAATTGCATTTGCTTTCCAACCTGCATAGCAGATACGCAGCATGCAATTGCATAATCATCACCATAAATTGGTCTCATCACTTCATCATTCTCATATTGAATAGAATCGGTTAAAATAGACATTTCTGCACAGAATTTTTTAAAGCTTTCTGGCAATCCATCTGACCATAAAACAGTCATATTAGGTTCTGGTGCTGAGCCTAAATTTATAAGTGTATGCAAATATCTAAATGAATTTTTTGTAACAAGAGGTCTACCATCTATGCCTACTCCACCGATTGCTTCTGTAACCCAAGTTGGATCTCCAGCAAACAATTCATTATATTCTGGAGTTCTAAGATGTCTAACAAGTCTTAATTTTATAATAAATTGATCTATTATTTCTTGTGCCAATTCCTCTGTTAGCAATCCATTTTTTATATCTCTTTCGATATATATATCTAGGAAAGTACTAGTTCTTCCAAGAGACATTGCTGCTCCATTATTTTCCTTAACCCCCGCTAAATAACCAAAATATAGAAATTGAGTAGCTTCCACAGCATTTTTAGCTGGCTTTGATATGTCAAAACCATATGAAAGTGCCATTTTCTTTATTTCACCTAAAGCTCTAATTTGTTCAGAAACTTCTTCTCTAAGCCTAATTAGTTCATCAAGCATATCTCCCTTAAGGTTTTTTAAATCTTTTTTCTTTTGTTCTACTAAATAATCTATTCCATAAAGTGTAATCCTTCTATAATCTCCAATAATTCTTCCTCTTCCATATGCATCTGGAAGTCCAGTTAAAACTCCAACTTTTCTAGCAGTCCTTGTTTCTTCAGAGTAAGCATCAAAAACACCTTGGTTATGAGTTTTTCTGTAATTAGTAAATATATCATGCATCTTTTCGCTCATTTTATAACCATATTCTTCTAGTGATTGCTCTGCCATTCTAGTTCCACCAAAAGGATTAGTTATTCTTTTTAACGGAGCATCAGTTTGAAGTCCTACTATTGTTTCATATTCTCTATCTATATATCCTGGCTTAAAACTGTTTATACCAGAAACCGTTTCAGTATCTACATCTAGAATTCCTTTTTTCAATTCCTGCAAAATCAAGCTACTTGCTTTATCCCAAACCTTTTTTGTTTTTTCTGTAGTCCCTTTCAAAAAGGACTTGTCACCTTCATATAATTCGTAGTTTTTCTGTATAAAGTCTCTTACATCTATGTTCTCTGTCCAATTACCTTCTTTAAAGCCTTCCCATTCTTTAAACATAACCTTCAACTCCTTTGTAATTTTAACAAAAACTTTTCAATCTCAATCTTTATTATAGAAATTTTCCCTTATCATTAATATGACTCAAGTCACATTTCTATAATAATATATATTTGGAAAAATACGAATAAAACATATTTTTTATGCTTTATATTTCACATTATATCATACATTTTTCAATTTTCAAACTTTGTCGTTCGTATTTTTTTATCCTTACATAAGTATTATTTACAATTTATTCAATTTATATATAGCTTATGGAACTATTTTTTGTGATATATTTAAAATCTAGTAAAAAAAATCGTTTCCCATTAAGAGAAACACTTTATTAATTAATAAAAATTATTATTTTAAAAATAAATAGCCAGTGGAAACATTTCAAAATTTCTATTATTTATACTGCTTAGTTCCTTATTATAATCTAACAACTCGCTTCCTAAATTATCGGTTATATACTTGGTAAAGTAACTGTTTTGCAAGAAATTAAATCCATTGCCGTTCAAAGACTGAAGAAAGCTTGTATTTTTATTTTCTCCTATTCTAGTTATTTTCCCTAAAACATTTACTTTACCATGGGTTATATATTCAAAATTGCTTAGACAATGCTTATTTTCAACTGGCACAATACAATTTGCTTTAGGCGTGCATATTCCCTTTGAATAAAAGCTCAAATTTTTATTGCTTCTCCAATCGTCAAAATATCCTCTAATTTTATTTAAAAAATTTGTATTTACGCGGTTATTGTCACCTTCAAAGCAACTTTTAATTTCCAATACTCTTATGATATTTTCTAGATACTTGTAAATAGGATTTTCTAAAAGTTCACATTCTAATACAATAAAATCATTTTCATGAATATTTTCAAAGGGTTCATCTATGTATACATTTCTTAAAATATTATTTCTAAGAAGAATACTCCTCAAATTCATAAATATATCTATATCCTTTGAAATTAGAGCTTCTGTTCTTTGCTGCGCAAATTCCTTAAAAATTTGCACAGAAGCTTCACCTTGTACATATTTACCAAAAAGGTCATAGGAAAATTCACTAAACGGCGTTCTGTAATTAATTGTAACTTGTTCCTTTGTACTTTTAGTTTCTGCTTCGATAAATTCATTTACTACTATTGTAAAAAGATTTTGCACCATATCACTATTCAAATACAAGGGAATTATTGCTCTATTATCAGCCATATTATAAATATGTCACCCCGCACAATAAGGCTATTACTATTTATATTTTATTTCTTAAACTCCTAGAACAAAACCTACCTTCAATATTGTTTTTACAAAGTGTCTAATTTAACTTTAATTCATATTTTATATTGAATATAAAATTGTGAGGTGCTTGTTTATGTTTTTACCCTACGACTTAACAAAACTTAAAGATTCTATAAATAAAAGTGTTGAAGATGCTAAAGAAAAATCAGAAAAATTTATAGAAGTATCCAAAGTTAATCTAGAAATTTTAAATAAAGAAAAAGAAATTACAGATTTATATGCTGAATTAGGGAAAAAAATATACAGAAAATATGATAAAAACAAAACCTTTGATAGTAGCATTATTGAAGAAAAATGCAAAGAAATAAAAAAAATAAAGGATGAAATTAAGGAATTAAAAAAGAATGTTCTTAAACTTCAAAACAAAAAACTATGTCCTGTTTGTGAAAATGAAGTAGATAAACATTCATCTTATTGCAAACATTGCGGCTTTAAACAAAGTTAAATTTCAAAAGCCTCATTGTTTATTTTATATCTTCCTTTACCAATAATAAAAGGCAGATAGTTATTAACTATATAACAAATTGGCCAAAAAGCAGCAATACAATCAACGTATTCTTGCCTATATAATCAACATTTTAATGATAACATTTTTTTTTATTAATAAATAACTTCTTTAGCTGCTCTATTTTCATTTTAACTATAAACCCTGCTCCACTAAAAATAAGCATGTTAAAAACCATAATGGAACATCATAAATCATCCAATTTCCAGTAGAATTAGAATATACCAATCAAAGGATGTATTGCTGCTACTCCAATGAAAAGAATATATATACCTGCTTAGCATACTATCAAAACTTAATTTCCGCCTATAATTTTAACATTTCAAAGCTTTTTTGTAAATATAGCTATAAAACCGACACATTTCTATTATTTTTAATATAATATCTCCACAAAAAATCTCTATATTCTTCGGCATAATCGATACCTATTCGCTTAGAAGCTACAATCTCAAAACCCAAATTTTCCCCTTCTTCTACATATAAATTACTATTTATTACATCTAGGTTATTTAAACTTTTATTTATAGAAAGAGCACTACACAGCTTACCCGGTCCGTTTGATAAATTTTTCATCTGAACCTTTGTTAATTCATCATAACTTTTTTTAAACCTATTTTTTGAGATAGTATCCAAACCCTCAAGGGGCTCCAATGCTCTAATTAATACTGCCTGTGGTACTCCTTCCTCTCTTGTTACTATATTAAAACAATAATACATACCATAAATTATAAATACATATGAAACGGCTGCTTTGCCATACATAACCTCTACTCTAGGTGTCCTTTTCCCACCATAAGAATGTGCTGCCTTATCCTCAACACCTAGATATGCTTCTGTTTCAACTATTTTTCCAGAAACCCTTTCCCCATTTATTTCATGAACCAATACTTTCCCTAGAAGCTCTTTAGCAACAACCCTTGTATCTCTTTCATAAAACAACCTATTAAGCCTCTTCATAAAATCTTCTCCTATTCGTTAATATTGGGATTTAATCTCAAATATATTTAGTAAACAAAATTTTAATTATATTTTAAATTATTAAAAATTTATTTACTAAATATATTTTTTTATTTAAACTAATATTTATAAGGTAATTACATTTGTTTAACAACATTGCAACCATACACCTATGCTAGAAAGGATGAATTACTATGAATACTATTTTTATTAATAAAAACTCAGAAATACGCTCGGGCTTTAAAATAGCTGTTACCTTTCTATGCTATTTTATATTTACAGCAATATTTTCTATTATAGCTACACTTTTATACTTAATTTATATGGTTGAAACAAAACAAGTTCAAGCAAGCAATTATGTGAATTTCATTAATAGCATTACTAATTTGAATAATCCATTTTATAATTTCCTAAATCTTCTTCAATGTTTAGCAATGATACTAGCAGTAACTTTACATTGGAAACATCTTGATAAAAAGCCAATAAGCGATTTAGGGCTTATTAATATAAAAAAAGGCTATAATGATTTAATTATCGGTTTAATTTTAGGAGCTGCTTCACTTACCATTGTTTTTGTGCTTTTGCTTGAAACTGGTAACATAACATTAAATACTTCTATATTTAATCCTACCTTTAGTTTATCACTTATTTCAAGTTTTATTTTATTTATATTTGTAGGTATAAATGAAGAACTGTTTGCGAGAGGATATTGCATGACTGTGCTTAAACAGACAGGAAACAAGTGGATAGTTATAATTTTTTCTTCAATAATATTTTCTTTAATGCACTCTTTTAATCCAGACATGACTTTTCTTAGTTATTTTAATCTGTTCTTGTTTGGTCTTTTTACTGCTTATATGTTTATAAAATCCGGTAATTTATGGCTTTCAATAGGCTATCATATAACCTGGAACTATTTTGAAGGAAATATATTTGGTTTTAAAGTAAGCGGTCAAGGAACCAACTCTATTTATATAGTACACAATTCGGTTAACAATTTTATTAATGGAGGTAGCTTTGGTCCTGAAGGTGGCATTACAGTGACCTTTATATTATTACTAGGCTTTGCTTTCATGTGGAAAATTTATAAACCTTCTTATGATAATAAACTTAAAGAAAATACTGCAATTTAACAAAAATGTGTTTATCATGCTTTCTTCATAGCTACTATTGCTGCTGCTACAAGAATAACACCCATTAGTGCTGGCGAAAAATGTCCTAGATATATATATAGTTCTCCTCCAAGAAGTGGTCCTATTATTCGAGTCAAAGCCTGAACAGATTGACTTGTACCTTGAAGTCTTCCTTGGTTCTCTAAGCTTACATTACTAGAAGCTACCCCATTTACTGATGGACCAAAAATTGCATCTCCAAACCCAAATATTATTGTAGCCACAATGAAAAATGGTGAGTATTTGAATATACCTGATGCCGCAAAAAAAACGTAAGCTATAATTTCAGAAATCATACCGATTAATGCTATTTGTGATGGCTTTAGTTTTATTATAAGTTTAGGCATTATAATGCTTTGAGAAATAATATCCATTGCACCTAAAATAGAAAATAAAATACCTATCATTGAAGGGTTCCACATAAAGCTATCTTTTGCAAACTGTGAAAAAATAGCTTGAAGCGCTCCAGATGGAATCCCTAGTAAAAATATTGCAATAAAAATCCACTTTAAACTTTTCATAGAAAATACACTTGATAATTGAGTAAAAGGATTTAATCTAGTAAAGGAAATTGTATGTATCCTATGTTCTTTACTAAGGCTTTCAGGCATATACACAATTCCATATAAAGCGTTTAATAAAGTTATTAATACTCCAAAATAAATTGGTATAGAATAACCAAACCTAGCAAGTAGTCCTCCTATTGTAGGTCCTATTATCGAGCCTATACCTGCTGCCGCTCCAGCCCACCCAAAATATTTTATTCTTTTATCCTCTGGTGTTATATCTGCAAAATATGCAAGTATAGTACTTATATTGCCACCTGTTAATCCGTCAATTATACGTCCTAAAAACAGTACCCATAATGCCCCACCTATTCCAAATATCAAGTATCCTATAGCAGAACCCATAAGACAAATCATAAGCACCGGACGACGACCATAACGGTCACTTAATGCTCCGAGTATAGGAGCTGCCAAAAACACACAGGCCGCATATACTAAAGTAAGCATGGCAACGGCCATAGCTTGATTTCCTGAGCCATGTACATAAGGTTGTACTAAAAATGGCACTACAGGAGCTATTAGTCCAAAACCTATTCCATAAAGAACTACTGATGTCAGACCAAATATTAAAGCATTTTTGTTATCATTTTGCTTTATATCTCTTGATTTCATTATAAATAATCACCTCTTAAAGCTTATTATGTTTCCTAGGAAACATAATAAGCTTATCATTTTATTGTTTCCTTGTCAACAATAAAATGATAAAACTGCACCATCCTTTGAACTTTCAGCTATTGATACAGTTTCTTTTACTAAAAAGACTATTATTCGAATTCATTTAAGTTTAACGGTTCTACCCCTTGTTTCTTTATTTCTTCATCCAAATGACTAATATATTTATGAACAAAATCAAGCATTATATCATATTGCTCGTCCGTAACCTGTTCAAAAATCGCTTTATCACGCTCTCTAAACTCTTGATGTAATTTTTCATGAATCTTATATACTTCCGTGCCTTTTCCAGTAAGGCTGAAAAAAATTTCCTTTTTGTTTTCTGGTTTCTGATAACTTTTTATAATGCCTTTTGCTATAAGCTTCTTAGTTATTTTACTTATAGCACCTCTAGTCATATAAAAGGATTCGGCAAGTTTAGTAACATTACAATCTTCATTTCCTCCAATATATTCAATACAATGCACTTCAGAAGATTTATATTCCTTAAGCTCTTCTTCCATCTTAAATTTATTAAGAAAAACTATTTTGTTATATACATTCCTAAAACCCATTATGACTTGATCTGCTTTGTTCATTTTTAAACATCCTACCTCTCTTATAACTTTCTCTTATCCCAACTTGACATAGCAATTCTTTTTCAATTCTATAACTATTGTTATATATTGTAGCATACTAGTAAAAAGATTTTAATATTGTAAAACAAAAAGAAGCCTAACTTTTTAAAGTCAGGCTTCAATTATGTTTTAACTTTGGGGGAACAGCAGCTATAAAAGGTAAAAACATTTCGCATAAATATTGAGAAATACACAGCGGACGAAGTGATGCAAAAAACAAAACACTAAAATCCATAATAATTATAATGTTTATCCACAGAATTCTTTCAGGGCAATAGTTTGTCTATAAAATGTGGATAACTTAAAGCAATCGCAATTTTATTTGTTAATATGTTAAAATATCGATAACTTCTAATATATGGATGAAACGTTTTGCTTTTTACCTCTTGCTGGTGGGGGAACAGCTACAGATTTGTGTAAATCAAATCTGTAGCTGTTCTTTTAGCGTATGTTTAGATAACAATTATATATTATTCATAGGTTCATAATGAATAATATATAATTGACAAACCTAAAAATAATGATGATGTTAGTAGAAGAATTCAAAAATAATTTGATTGAAGCTAAGAAGATTGCTAATACTTCGTGCGGATATTAATGAGATGTTTAACTATTTATTAGGTATCTTATTAACAATAATTATATAAATAAGTTAAATAAGAATGAATTTGTAAAATTGTGTATACTTAAAATAATGAAGTAAAGAAGCAAATGAGAGTAGTCATGATTAAAAATCAATACAAATATCAAAGTATATAAAAGGAAGTGAGAGTGGCTTGGATTTAATAAGCATAGGAGGAAATGGAGTAATAGCAGTAAGCTATGGAGCATTAGAAAATGCAAAAAGTAGTTTAAAAAGATCAAAAACAATAAATGAAGAAGTAATTATGGGAATAAGCGCAGCAGAAGGAAAGTTAGAAATAGATATAGGGTCAAGTAGAATAAGAGCAGTGGAAGATAATTTAGAAAGCTATTGTAGAAGGATAAATAGAGTACAGACAAGCATAGATGGAATGATAAATAAAATAGATAAGATAGGGAAAAATTGCCGAGAAGTAGATAGTAGATGTGCAGCAAAAATAAGAGGAATAACAGCAGGAAGTAGTGTAAGTAGTGGAAGTTCAATATGGAGCTGGTTTGAGGAACATCCAATAGTAGGGAACGTAATAGGTGCCCTAGGAGACGGAATAGTAATAGCAGGAACAATAGCGGCAGTAGTGGTAGCAGGACCAGAAGTATTAGGAGTAGCAGCAGTAGTAGGAGTAGTATTTGCAGTAAATGGATTGATAAATGAAGGAGTAAAGATATATAATAATGTAACAAGCTGAAGAAATACAGGCTATGATGTAATGGAAAGCGGATTAAAGAAGGCACTAGGAGATAGCACAGGAGAAGATGTATATGGAATAGCAAATTTACTAGCTATATCAGTAGCAGCACCAGAGATGGCTGAGAATGGAGTAAACCTGTTAAAGAACGGAGTAAATTTGTTAAAAGATGGAACAAACCTATTAAAGAATGGAGTAAACTTAATAAAGGATGTAATAGGTGCAGCAAAGGATTTTATAAAGGAAAATAAATTAGAGATAGGTTTCCATGAAATTGCAGGGATTGGTGGTGTAAGGTCACCATATATTAATTTTATTCAAAAAGAGAAGGAAGATATAAGTAGTATTAAGACGATTGAAAATATTGAAAAGGTTGATGAGTGGGCGGCTGATGCTGAACGTGTAGTAAATGGAAAAGGCAATCCATATCCTAAGGTAGAAGTTGAGGGACATGGGGAAGTTCCATTCCCAGAAGGGCCTTATGAACCTAATAATAGTGAAACATTAAGACCAAAATTTACTGACTCTTATAAAAAGTAATTTAAAGAATGGTGGACTGGACAAGGTAAACCATGGCCAGAAGGAGAAGTTAACATACATCACATTAAACCACTATCTAAGGGTGGAGATAACAGCTTTGAAAATTTGGTTCCACTTGTACAGCCAGAAGAACATCAACCATTTACAAATTGGTGGCGTAGCTATCCACCAAAAAAAATAAGGAGGTTAAACTATATATGAAAGGATTAATGGATTTTAAATCATTAATTAGCACATTAGATGGATTAAAGTTACAAAAATTAGATTGCGACGGGAAAAGCATTGAAGTAAAGTTTGAGTTAAATGAACCAGCAAATATTGATGACATAATGAATGTTGAGAGAGAATTAGGAGTAAAATTACCCGATTCATACAAGGAATTCTTAAAGAATTATAATGGAGCACGTATATTTGATTATGATGGTTTAGATGGGTTTATAATATTTGGAACAAAAGATATTCTTAAGACAAATAAATTCGCTAAAGCTACATTTGAGGAGGATTGGCTCGAAAGTATAATTATATTTGCAAAATATATTGGAGAAAGTAATTATTTAGGATTTGATGGCCCTAAGAATGAAATTGAGTATGCAGTTATCGATTGCTTTTTCGAAGAACTTCCAGAAGATTGGGCTCAAATAGCTATTAATTTTGACGATTTTCTTGAAAAAGTTGTAGCGCAACAAGGAAAAAAGTTCTGGTTGAGTTAACTTGTATTAAAGTTAAACTGACTACGTAACTATACCGATACTCACTTCAAAACTTAATATGTTATGTTTAAAAATTAAAATTATTGATTTATATTATCTCTGAATGAAACAATATTTCGAGCATAGCTTAATAATAATGATTCTGCAGTGAGAAGATGCATAAGGTTTAAATCAATGATAAAATGGTAGTAGCAGGTAAAACTGTTGCTACCATTTGCATTTGTAACCACAGTTTCAGCACCAGACCAGCTATGTGAAGTCAATAGGGGATTTAAAAAATGTTGATGATTTTAAAGATAGATCACTAGAGCATATTCTTGAAGGTGAATTAAATTCGAGAGGAAAAGCTGTAGGCTTTCACTATGAATGGCAACAGCAAAAGGAAATATAATAATAGAGTTTTAAAATCTAGAAATGAATTTTATGGATATACATCCGAAGGAGTGAAAATTAAAATGTATATAGATTTAAACACTAACCAAATAATAAGTGCTTTTCCAGAATACTAATTACAGGAGGAATGGTAAAATGAACATTGATTACAGCATAAGAGAAATATTATATAACGGAAAGATAGATGACATAGTGGTTGAGTTTAAAAATTGATATGAATTATTATCTACATTTTTGTCCGCTGATGTCCAACCATTTAGTAATTATGTTATTGAATCTATAGATAAAGTATTGAACGGTGAAAGTGATTATGAAGAGTTAAACGGTAATGTATGTGATGTTGAAATTCATATAGATAAAACACAAATATTTGATAACTTAGCTGAAGATAGAATGGGGAATTGGTGTGAAATCGAAACTATTGAATTAAGAGAACTAGTTAAAATATGGTGTGAAAAATTAAGGCAATTTAAAGAGAAACATAAATGATAGCATTACAAATAGACCATCAAATATGGGACATCTACAGATTTGTGTAAATCAAATATCAAACTTTTGATGGAGCAATATAGTAAATTATATTAAATTTCAGATAATCAGCTAGAAAGAATTCATTCAAAAATCACATATTTTCTTTCTTTTTCATTTAATACTTGTCTTTTATCAATATCATTAATTAGTTTCATAGTTCTATTTTTTACTTCTTCTTTTTTATAAGGTTTAATGATATAAAAATAACAATGCGCATCGTTTAATGCCGTCATTATATGATTTTTATGACTAGTTATAAATACTATAATACTAAATGTATATTGGGTCATTTTCCTAAGCTCTAATGCTAAATTTAATCCAGACGAATTTTTAAGAGTTATATCTATATAGAAGAACTCTATACTGTATTTCCTCATCTTCTACAATTAAAATATTAATCACTTGTTCTCCCCCTAAAACAAATTACTAATTTTAAACGATGTTATTTTTTATAATTTAATACAAGTATTTTACCCTATAATTTGACATTCGTCTACAAATCACTGTAATTTTAAGGTAATAATAATATTTAAATTGTTTTTTGTCATATAAATTTCCATACTACAAAAAATAGTAAAAACAGGCATCCTATCAAATATAAAATAAATGCCTGTTACTAATAAATTTTAAGTTTGCCTTTAACTTTAAGTTTGTCAGTTACTTCAAGACTTACCATTAGCACATTAACTGTCGTTTCTACAAAGTTCCAAATTTAAATATTGTACAATGATTGTATTTATCACCACATTTTAATATCGGAGAAGGAAAATTATCGCAATTGATGCAGTTAGGGACAAATTGGGTTTCAAGACAAACCGCACTTCGTCTTGGATAAACAATATTACCTTTCCCAATATCGGAACCATCTAGAAAATTAGCTGTATAAACTTGCATAGCAGGCTTTGTAGTATAAACCTCTAAAACTCTGCCAGAAGCTTCATCTATAAGCCTAGAAGCTAAAGTGTTTATATCGCCTTTAGAATTTAGCATCCAATTATGGTCATAACCTTGTCCTATTTGAATTTGTTGGAAACCAGACTCGATTTCTGACCCAATATATTTTAATTGTCTAAAATCCATTGGAGTATCAATTACTGAACTTAAATATCCAATTGGGATACTATTATTATCAATTGGTGTATATTCATCTGAATTTATAAATAGTTTGTGATTTAAAACTTGTTTTGAACCTTCTCCTGTTAAGTTAAAATAAGAATGATTAGTTAAATTGACTAAAGTATCTTTATCACAAATGCCTTCATAAGCTATTATCAACTTATTATCATCAGTAACTGTGTAAGTAACAGAAACCTTAAGATTACCAGGATAACCTTCCTCGTTATCAGGGCTAAAATATGAAAGTTTTAATTGGTTATCAGCGGAATCAACTTTTTCTGCTGTCCAAACCACTTTGTCAAAACCAACAATACCACCGTGTAAGTGGTTTGTATTGTCATTTTGTGCTAATCTATATTCTTTACCATTAATCGCAAATCGTCCCTTTTCAATTCTGTTCGCAGAACGACCAATTACTGCACCAAAGTATTTATTTCCACTTTCATATGAAGAAATATCATCATATCCTAATACTATATCTTCAAAATTTCCAAACTTATCAGGAGCAATTATCGAAGTAATTGTTGCACCGTAAGTAATTATTGTTATTTCAATTCCATTGGCATTAGAAAGTATGAATTTATCTACGTCTATTCCACTTACCGTTTTGCCAAAGTGTTCTTTTATTATCCCCATAAATAAAACCTCCTTATATTGAACCGACTGTATTTCTTTTAACTAAGTAATTATTTAAAATTATTTTTTTGCTGTATTTATTTTGGCATTCGATTTTTTCCACTAATAACATAGCTGCATTATTTCCGAGTAAATGCATATTTTGGTCTATTGTTGTTAGCTTTGGTTCTGTGAAATTACTTAAAAGTATATTATCAAAGCCAATAATTGACATATCCTTTGGCACCTCAAGCTTCAATCTTTTACAAGCATTAAGTGCACCTAAAGCCATGAAATCATTGCATGCAAATATGGCAGTATATGAATGTTCTTTTAATTTATCAACTAGAAAATCGGCAGTGTTATCTACTGTTTCATCGCTGTTTCCTTCTCCGATATTAATGATATTATCAGGACTAAAATTTCCGATTCCAACCATAATTTTCTTATATACACTTTCTTTTACATCATAAGAATAGCTCTCTTTACCTCTTATAAAAAGAATGTTTTTATGGTTATTGTCCAGTAAGTAATCTAAAGCTATTTTAGCACCAGCTTCTTCGTCATTTGAAACCGTAGAAACATTTGTATTTTGAGATGTTCCATTTACAAATACAATGGGCATTTTTTCTGATATATTATCATAAAATTTTGTTTTAATCGTCTTTGTATTAGGACTTACTACTATTATTCCGGAAACATTTCTAGAAAATAAATTATTAACACATTTTTTTTCTTCATCTGAATCATCATATGAACAGCTTAGTAATATAGAAAGTGATTTAGTTTTTATATAGCTTTCTATACCGTTAATGACTTCAGGAAAAAACATGTTATTAATACTAGGTACAACTACTCCAATAGTAGATGATTTTTGCTGTGTCAATTCGCGAGCCTGCATATTTGGTATATAATTTAACTCTTCTATAATTTCTAAAACTTTTTTTCTTGTTTCCTCTTTAACAGGATAGTTTCCATTCATTACTCTTGAAACTGTTGCTACAGACACATTTGCTTTTTCAGCTACTTCTTGAATAGTTATTTTCATATAAATCACCTATAAAATATTAATAAATTTATCAAAGGCAGTTAATCCGCCTAAATCTCTTTTAAATACACCAGAGTGAGTAAGCACTTCTAAAAATTTTTTCCCAACCTCATTTTGCAAAATAACATCTACGTCTTCAGTTGTTATATTTTCGTATTGTTTCAATATATGTTTATACCAGTTGTTATGCTTTGATATAATTTCATTATTAGAAATATCAATTATTTTATCAAGTAGGCATTGTTTTAAAATAGTTAGTTCTTCTTTAAGCCTAGCTGGAAGAACTGCAAGCCCCATTACTTCAATTAGACCTATATTTTCCTTTTTAATGTGATGAACTTCCTTGTGAGGATGGAATATTCCTAAAGGATATTCTGAGCTAGTTCTATTATTTCTTAGTACTAAATCAAGCTCATATCTATCATTTCTTTTTCTTGCGATAGGAGTAATAGTATTGTGCGGCTCATTATTTGTTTTGGCAAAAATGTTATTAGATTCATCAGAGTAATTTCTCCAAGAAGAAAGAATATGGTCCGCTAAAGATATCAACTTATCCTTATCATAACCAGAAATTCTAATAACAGACATAGGCCATTTAACTCGTCCAAATTCAATATCTTCATATCCATTTATAACAAAGGTTTTTTCCAAGGGTGCTAACTCCATAGCAAAGGTATACCTTCCACCTTGATAATGATCATGAGAAAGTATGGAGCCACCAACAATAGGTAAATCTGCATTTGAACCAATGAAATAGTGTGGCAATATATCAATAAATGAAATCATATTTTCAAATGTTTTCCTACTTATGTTCATAGGCACATGTTCACTATTTAATATTATACAATGTTCGTTATAATAAGTATATGGAGAATACTGTAAATACCAATGGTTATTAGCTAACTTTATAGGAATTATACGGTGATTTTGTCGAGCTGGGTGATTTAGATTACCGCAGAAGCCTTCATTTTCCTTACATAATAAACACTTTGGATATGTTGTAGATTTTAATAATTTGGCTTTAGCTATTTCTGTTGGATCTTTTTCTGGCTTAGATAAATTTATAGTTATGTCTAAATCGCCATACTCAGTAGGTACCTTCCAAATTATATTTTTATCAATTCTATCTTTCCTTATATAATTAGAGGCAATGCTAAGATTATAGTAATACTCAGTAGCCTCACTATAGGATTTTGAAAGATATTTCTCAAAATTATTTATAACTTCAGAAGGTCTTGGCATTATACAGTTCATTATTTTAGTATCAAATAAGTCCCTCTCTGTAATAGAGTTCCCAATAATGCCTGCTTCTATAGCGTATTCTAAAATGTTTTTTAAAATATTTGTAGCTGTTTCTAAATCTTCGTTAATTTCTTCCGGTTCAAAAGCATCTATTTTCAATAATTCTAAAAGCAGATTAGAAGAGTATAATTTATCTTCTTTGCATATTAGCCCTTTTCTTAAAGCAAAATTTATTAGCCTATTAACTTCATGATTAATCATGATAAAGTCCTCCCTAGTCATTAAAACCATTCGGTTTAGATTCATGCCATATCCAAGCATCTTTAATTATGTCTTTAACATTTGTGAATTTTGGAGTCCAACCTAAAATGTTTCTTGCTTTGTCACTTGATGCGATTAACTGAGCAGGATCTCCAGCTCTTCTTTCCCCAATAACTACCTTAATATCCTCTTGTGTAACTTGTTTTGCAGCATCAATCATTTCCTTTACACTAAAACCCATTCCGTTACCTAAATTAAAGGTATTGCTTTCGTTTCCATTTTCTAAAAATTCAACTGCTTTAATGTGCGCTTCAGCCAAGTCTAGAACATGTATATAGTCTCTAATACAAGTACCATCTGTTGTTGGATAGTCTGAGCCGTAAACAGTTATAAATTCTCGTTTCTTTAATGGTACTTGAAGTATGAGAGGAATTAAGTGGCTTTCAGGATTGTGATCCTCTCCAATGCTTCCATCTCCAAGTGAGCCTGCAACGTTAAAATATCTTAGAGCAACATAATTTATTCCATAAGCTTTGTTGCACCATTTCATCATTTTTTCCATAGTTAATTTTGTTTCTCCATAAGCATTAGTTGGTTTTGTTTCATCATCTTCTAGAATCGGTATTTTTTTTGGCTCACCATATACTGCGGCAGTAGATGAAAATACTATATTTTTAATATTGTGTTTTACCATGCTTTCCAGTAGAACTTGCATTCCATATACATTGTTATTGAAATAAAGAAGTGGCTTTTCCATGCTTTCTCCAACTAATGAGTTAGCAGCAAAGTGAATTATAGATTCTATTTTATTTTCAGTGAAAACTTTATGTAAAAATTTTTCATCTCTAATATCACCCTTATAAAATTTAGCCTTTCTATTAACAGCAGCTAAATGGCCACTTTGAAGGTTATCAACTACAACAACCTCTTTTCCTTTTTCTATAAGTTCATGAACTGTATGAGAACCAATGTAACCTGCACCACCACAAACTAAAATTGACATAAAATATTCACTCCTTTTAGCATCTATAATTTTAAATTAATTTTCTAGCTCCATCAGAGGTACTAACAATATAGAAGCTTGGTTCATAGCCTATTATTTCAGTGTATTTTTTTCTCACCTTTTCAACAAACTCATCGATGCAATCATCTTTAACTATACTAACAGTACACCCTCCAAAACCAGCTCCCGTCATTCTAGAGCCAACAACTCCATTGCATTCCCAAGCTAAAGAAACTAAAGTATCCAGTTCGATGCCTGTTACTTCATAATCGTCTCTTAATGAAATGTGAGATTCGTTCATAAGTTTACCAAATAAAGCAAGATCATTATTTTTTAAAGCTTTTGATGCTTTAAGTGTTCTTATGTTCTCGTATACCGCATGCCTAGCTCTCTTTACGTTTATCGGATTAGTTATACAATCTTTAACTTCTTCAAACTGTTCTTCAGTTAGTTCCCCTAGCGCATTGATGTTTTTCACCTGTTTAATTTCTTTTAATGCGGCTTCACATTGGCTACGTCTTTCGTTATATTTTGAATCTGTTAGCCCTCTTTTTTTGTTAGTATTTGCAATTACTATTTTGTGACCATCCATATTCAATTTACTATAAGTATATTGTAGTGTATTACAATCAAGAAGAACTGCACATCCCTCTGTACCCATTCCTACCGCAAATTGGTCCATTATTCCACAATTAACTCCAATGAAACTATTTTCTGCCCTCTGGCACATTTTTACCATTTCAATCATGTCAATATTTAAATTGAATAAATCATTTAGCATTACTGCTGTTAAAAGTTCAATGGATGCTGAAGAAGATAAACCAGAACTTGTAGGAATATTACCATAGAATAAAATATCTAGACCAGTTGGCACCTCATAGCTAGAATCTTTAAAAGTTTTAATAACACCTTTTGGATAGTTAGCCCAAGCATCTTCTTTTGTGTTTACTATATTATCCAAATCAAATTCAATAATGCCTAAATCTTCAAAATTTAAAGAAAGCATTCTAACTTTAGTATCATTTCTTTTAGCCACTAAACCATATGTTCCAATTGTAAGTGCACAAGGGAACACATTCCCTCCATTGTAATCAGTGTGCTCTCCAATTAAATTTACTCTACCTGGCGAGAAAAAAACGTTTTCTTCAGTTTTGTTGAATATTTTATAAAAGTTTTCTTTTAACATATTAATATTATTCATAATAAAACCTCCTTGAAAATATAGTAACCGATTTCTATTAAAATGTAAATATATTAATAAAAAATAACTAATTTATTGCTAAAAATCATTGATAGTTGATATAATATTAATTATATTTAAACTTTTATACTTAGTAATCGGTTACCATTGTTCTATATTCCTGTCTATCTATAAGTTTATATATAAGATTTTTTCTTCTTTAAGTATACGCTAACAAATTTCCTATTCTATGCTAGTTTTATTAACTTTAATTTTGCTTTTCTACCAAAGATGCTTCTAAATCTTTTAATATTTCAGCATGTTTTTCTTCTGTTAATTTAATTTTAAGAAAGAATATAACTCCTGAAATAAGCATTAACGCTGCAGGTAAGTAAAACGAATACATTTTAAAGGTCATAATGCTTTTAGCAGTTATATTACTGGCTTGTGCATTTCCAATCATTCCACATGATACTGATATAAAGCCTACAATACCATTTGATAATGCACCTGCAATTTTATCCAATAAAGGACGAAGTGATAATGTTACCGCTTCATTTCTAACTCCATTTTTCCATTGTCCATATTCAACAGCATCGCTTATTGTCATAAGCACTGATAAGAATATCAATTGATAAGGGAAGTAAAAAAATACTAAAGCAACAATGATAAGTAAAATATTACTTGCTGATGCAGTCGATAGTAATAAGTATCCAATTAACATCGATACTATACCACTTATATAAACATATTTTCTAGAAATAAGTTTCGTTATAAATGGGAATATTGGAACTGCTATAATACCACAAATAGCTGATACAATACCTACTATTGAAAATGCTGATATATTACCGATTACATACTGAAAGTATAACATTAAAACAGCTGTTGTAGCTACATAGGCTATAGCAAATAATATATAAGCTAATGCTAACCACATTAATTGATCGTTTTTAGCTAGTGCACTAAATATATCTTTAATGGATGTTTTCTCGTTTTGTTTTCGTAAATTGCTGTCTTTTTCTTTTGTTCCAAGTGCTGCTATCCAACTTGTAACTCCATATATTATTGCTGCGATAAGACCAAATATAAACCATCCACTGGCTGCTTGACCAGAATGACCGCTAATAATCAAAGTAAAAATCGAAACTATTGGCACTACTGCTAAAGTTGTTCCATTAGCACCCAATGAAGATGCAAAACGAGCAAAGGTAGCTAATTTCCCACGTTCTTTTGAGTCTTCATTAAGTGCTGGTATCATAGACCAAAATGCGATATCTTTAAAAGAATATGTACAATCTAAAATAATGAACACAATAATGAACACAATAGTAAATAAAGTTTCATTGCTTGTAGCTAATCCAAAGAAATTAGTAAATAGCATTGCTAGACATATAGCACTAATTGTTCCTCCAACGCAAAGCCAAGGTCTGAATTTACCCCATCTAGTTTTAGTGTTATCTATAACACCACCAATAATCGGATCGAAGACGATTTCAATTAATCTAATTACTACAACCAAGGTTGTAACTAATCCTATCATTTTTGCCTGAACATCAGCTGGTGCACCAGTGAACATAGCTTTTGTAACAAAAATCATGAAATAGGTTGATAATGTTGCATAAAAGATGTCATGTCCGAAGGCACCTAATGCATATGAAATTCTTTGTTTCATTTTTAATTCCCCCCTGTATTTTTAATAAATTTAAAGAAAATCATCATTCAAATAGAAAGCGTTTTCTTTTCTTTAAAAATAGTTTATCAAATGTTTTTATAAAATGCAATATATTTTTAAACGTTTTCTATGATTTTTCTAAATTATTAATTGTAATATATTGAATATTATAATTATTTTTGCAATTAAATTATATTGTAAAATAGGGTTAAACATAATATTTTAGAAACCGATTTCCAATATATCAAAGGCAATGAATTATAAAAGACTCTATTTGGAGGGGAATTTATTTTATTAGACTAGGAGTATCGATATCGATGAAATTCTTAGCTAAGGTATAATGTTTAATGTATTAAATTATAATTTTTTTTCTTTTTAATTTTCTAAATACAATATCAAGATTTTTTTTTAATATTGGTATGATAATCATTGGAATCTCATTATTCAAAAAAGAATTTCAAAATAAACTTTAACATTTATTTTATTACTTTAAAAACTACATATTACTTTTCTTTTTCTTCTATATTTTTAATACTATCAATTAAAAACTTTGTTATACTTTGCACTTATACATTGCTGTATGCTTCAATAATATAATCATAACAATAAATATTTGTATTGTTATGAAAATTTAACTTATGTTAAAAGCCAGTTATAGTTTAGTAAAACTTTACTAAACTTATTGAAAGGTAAAATATCTTTATGCTATAGTCAAATAAAGAAGGAGAGGAAAATGATGGCAACTATTAAAGAAATCGCAAACAAAGCACAAGTATCTATGGCAACAGTATCCAGGGTTTTAAACTTGGACGATACAATGTCTGTAAGCCCAGAAACTAGGCGTATGATATTAGAAATCGCACACCAAATGGAATATGTTCCTCCAAAACAAAGGAAGGCTAATACACGTAAATCTATTTCAATAGGTATAGTAGATTGGAAAATTATTCAGCAAGGTTGGTCAAATTATCGTCTATCATCTTTAGCATATTTAGCACAGACAATAACAAAGGAATTAGATATAACTTTCATTCGGCTAAAAAATGATCAAATTGATAAAGTTGATGGCATTATAGCTTTCGGTAATTTTACAGAAGAAGAAATAGATTTTCTTCACAAACTTTCTTATCACATTGTTTTTATTAATTCAAATAAAGAAGACTATCAGTATGATCAGATTTTAATTGACTTTAATTTAGGTATGAAGCAAATGATAGATTTCTTTATAAAAGAAAAAAAATATAAAAGAATTGGATATATTGGCGGATTGTTTAATAACAATAATATCAAAATTGGATATAATCGTTTAGAATCGCTAACTTATTATCTTAAAGCGTATGACATATACAATCCTGATATTATATGGACTGGAGATTTATCTTATGAAAGTGGTTATAAGCTTTTAAAAAAAGCTTTGGAATCAGAAAAAATTCCAGATGCTCTTTTATTAGGGAATGATGCCGTGGCTGAAGGAGCACTAGCCGCAATAGAGGAGGCCGGCCTCAGCATTCCAGAAGATATATCCATTGTTATTTACAATGACATTGAAACCTTAAAGCCAAAATATCCCAACTACACCTCTATAAAAATGTATCCAGATTTCGTATGGAAAACAGGAATGGAACTGTTAATAGAACGTATATTAAATAGACGAACTCAAACCATGAAAATAATTATACCTACTCGTTTATCATTAGGGGATAGTACCTAAATTATCCCCTATTATAAAAAATTATTTAGTTAATGAAGGAGAGAAAATTTCATGAAAAAAAGAAGTATTATTAAGCGTTCAGCCACCATACTACTTGCAGGTCTCATGGTTATTGCTGCTACTGCATGTTCTTCAACTAAATCAGGACAAGCAAACAGCTCATCAAAAATTAACATCGATAAATTGACTGTATACTTTGTCCCTTCAAAAGAACCACAAACAATCATAACAGCAACTGAGCCTTTAAAAGACCTACTAAAAAAGCAACTTTCAAAAGAAGGTTACAACATTGGCAAAGTAGATATATCTGTTGGTACAAGCTATGAAGCTGTCGGTGAAGCTTTATCTTCTGGAACTGCTGATATAGGCTTTATCCCTGGTGGAACTTATGTACTATATGATGATGGTGCTGACGTAATTTTAACTGCGACAAGAGCAGGACTTAACAAAGATTCTAGCAATCCTAAGGATTGGAATGATGGTAAGCCTACAGAAACAACCTCTAAGCAAACTAACTATTATAGAGCTTTAATTATTGCAGGCCCTACTGCTAAAGGTAAAGAATTAGCTGCTAAAGTTAATTCTGGTGAAAAACTTACATATGCTGATTTAGCAAGTGCAAATTGGAGCATTATGTCCTCCTCCTCTTCCGCTGGTTATATTTATCCATCTTTATGGATGCAAAATAATTTTGGTAAAAGTCTACTTGATTTACCTCATGTTGTTCAAGCCGACTCCTATGGAAGTTCTTTCGCTCGATTAGCTTCTGGACAAGCAGATGTTGTTTTAGCATATGCTGATGCAAGAATGGACTACGCTAATCAATGGACCTCTCAATTCGGAAGAACAAGTTCAATTTGGAATGAAACTTCAGTAATCGGAGTAACCGACCCTATATACAATGATACAATAAGTGTCAGCAAAAAATCTAAAATAATGACACCGGCTTTTAAAGCTGCTCTTCAAAAAGCCTTTATAGCTATAGCAAAGACACCAGAAGGAAAAAAAGTTATAGCAATATATAGTCATCAAGGCTATGTGGTAGCAAAATCTTCAGATTATGATAAAGAGCGTGCTGCACAAAAGTTAATTCAAAAATTAAATTCTAAAAAATAAAATAAATTTTAATATTTAAACATTATAAAAGACTGAAGTCATGTGCTTATGCCTTCAGTCTTAAAAATATTTTTATTTTACGGAGGATAAAAATGATATTATTTGAGCATGTGAATAAAATTTACAGTAACGGATTCCACGCACTTAACGATATTAATTTATCTATTAATCAAGGAGAATTTGTAGCAATTATTGGACTTTCTGGTGCTGGAAAATCTACTTTGATTCGAACTATCAATCGAATGCATGACATATCGTCAGGAAAACTTCTTGTAAATAACATAGATGTAAATACCTTAAAAGGTAAAAAACTTCGAAATTTTCGTAGAAAAATCGGAATGATATTTCAATCCTTTAACTTAATAACTAGGACTACCGTCATAAAAAATGTACTCTCTGCAAATGTTCCAGATCTTCCACTATGGCGTTCTATTTTAGGTATATTCCCAAAGAAAGATTGGATTTCTGCACTTGAAGCATTGGATAAGGTTGGAATATTAAATAAAGCTTACTCTAGAGTTGATCAACTATCTGGAGGACAACAACAGCGTGTAGCTCTTGCAAGAACTTTAGCACAAAATCCTAAGATCATATTAGCTGACGAGCCCGTAGCCTCATTAGACCCAATAACAGCTAAGCAGGTTATGTCAGATTTCAAAAGAATAAATCGAGATATGAATATTACTGTACTAATTAATATTCATCATGTTGAACTCGCTTTGCAATATGCTGATAGAGTTATAGGCATTAAAAATGGAAATATAATTTTTGATGGCAGCTGCGATACTGTAACAAAAGAAGTGTTAAATGAAATTTATGGTGAAAAATTGGAGGAAGAACCATGAGAAAATATGAGCTTTCTAACGGAAAAACAGTTATAAAACCTCGCTCCTATTTTGTATTAATAATTTTAATATTGTGTACATTTACCTATATTTCCATTCAAGTTACAGGCTTTGATATGAATGTGCTTATTCAAAATGGAAATCAATTTTTTGTAATTTTAAGACAAATGTTTCCTCCTAATACATCTTATACGAGTAGCATATGGATACCGCTTATAGATACTATAAAAATGTCACTTTTGGGCTCTTTTATAGGAGCAATTTTAGCGATGCCTTTTGCTATTTGTGCCTCTACAAACATTGTCCATAATTCAGCAATTGTAAGCATATTAAGATTTTCTTTAAGTCTTGTGAGAACCATTCCTACTTTGGTTAGTGCTTTAATTGCAACATACATTTTTGGACTTGGTACCATGGCTGGAACGACTGCTATAGCTATATTTTCTTTTACTTACATTGGCAAACTACTTTATGAACAAATTGAAACAGTAGATATGGGAGCCTTCGAAGCTATGGAAGCCCTTGGTACTAATCGCTTTAGAGCATTTATCTTCTCAATCCTTCCACAAATTATACCTAGTTATATTTCTATATCCTTATTTTGTTTTGAAGGAAATGTTAGATATGCTTCAATCCTCGGATACGTAGGTGCAGGAGGGCTAGGACTTATTTTAAATGAGAAAATAAGTTGGCGGCAATATGATAGTGTAGGAATGATATTAATAATGTTATTTATAACAGTATTTATCATTGAAAGTACTAGTCACTATATAAGAAGTAAACTTTCTTAGGAGGGACTTTAATGAATATAATTGAAAAACAATATGAAAGCAGACAAAAAAATTGGATATATCAATTATTAATTTTACTAATTATTATTGCTTTATTAGTATGGTCAAAAAGTGCTTTTCAAATGAATATAGGAAAAAATAATGGATTTAAAGTAGTTCAAAATATCATATTAGGTATTTTACATCCTGATACAACTATATTATTTGATTTTTCAACCCAAGGAATCCCCTACCTACTTTTTGAAACCATGTGTATAGCTTTTTTAGGCACTATTGTTGGAGCAATTATCTCTCTACCATTTTCTTTTCTTGCTTCAACTAATATAGTAATTAAACCAATAGCCTTGATAGGTCGTTTGTTTGTCATGGCAGTACGTACAATCCCAGTTTTCGTATATGGACTTATGTTTATTAGAGTAACAGGGCCTGGACCTTTTGCTGGAATATTGACAATGTCCATTTGTTCTGTAGGTATGCTTACTAAAATGAATATTGAAACTATAGAGGATTTAGACATAGGAATATTAGAGTCCTTAGATGCGGCAGGCTGCAATACCTTTGAAAAAATTCGTTATGGAATTATTCCACAATTAATTCCCAACTTTTTATCAACTGCAATATACAGATTTGATATGAACTTAAGAGATGCCTCTGTGCTCGGTTTAGTTGGCGCAGGCGGAATTGGTGCACCACTATTATTTGCTATGAGCTCATATAGGTGGAATCAAGTAGGTTCTATTCTTATTGGCTTAATTATTTTAATTTTAATAATAGAACTGTTTTCTACTAAAATTAGGGTGAAATTAGTAAGAGGGTAATATTTTATATAACAAAGGAGCTAACTAAATGCAAACTATTTCAAAACCACTTGAACTTACTGGAGCAAAAAATGTTCGTGAACTTGGAGGCTATAAAACTAAAAATGGTAAAATCACTAAATTCCATTCATTTCTTAGGGCAGATGCACTTCACAATTTAACTGAAACTGATTGCAAAATACTATACGATTATGGTGTACGTTGTGTAATTGATCTTCGTTCTATGGATGAAGTATTAAGAGAACCAGATAAGTTAATTACTTTTTACAAAGATATTGAATATATACATGTTCCCATTCAAGACCATGTCCGTGCTAATCGTTATTCAGAGGAATTTCCTCCTAGTATGTGGCAACTTTACTGCTGGCTCTTAGACGACAGTAAAAAAAGCTTCTTTACTATTTTTAAAACTATGTCAAAATATCAAGATACTTGTGTAATTTTCCATTGCTCTGGAGGAAAAGATAGAACTGGCACTATAGCAATGCTGTTATTAAAATTGGCAGGTGTCGATGATGAAACTATCATTATGGATTATGCTGTTACTGAAGAACTAATGAAGGATATCTTTCCAAGACAATTAGCTGATTTAGAATCGCGGGGTCTTATAGTGCCATCTTATGTAATGGAATCACCTCCAGAAAATATGGAAATAACACTAAAATACCTTTATGACAATTATAGCACCATAGAAAATTATTTTATTAAAATTGGTTTTCAAGAAGAAGATGTCAATAACCTTCTAAAAAAACTAGTTGACTAACCCGGCACCAAAGGGGTCAGGCACCAAAGGGGTCAGGCACCAAAGGGGTCAGGCACCAAAAAATCATAAAGTCGTAGGCATTACCTACGACTTTATGATTTTTCTTTTTTGTAGTTTTTCTTATTTTATTCCTGTAATTTTTCCTTTTAATGCCTTTAATCGCCCATTAACATAATTGATTAATTCAGCTCTGTCATCTTTAATTTCTGCTGGCGCATTTGAAACTATACTAATTATATCAAGAGTGTTAACTTTAACAACATCTGCAATTTCATATGCAATACATTTATTCTTAACCTTCCAATATGTAGTGTTAAATTCATCTGCCTGTCTTTTTGTATAATAACCCTTTTCGATTCCAAACTGAAATAAGTCCGCTGCAGCCTCTAGTTCTTCAAGATCTCTCACCTGTAAAGTCTCGCTTACAAGCTCCTGAAATGATTTCATTTAGTCCACTCCTTTGTTTTAGGATAATAATATTGTAGGTAATGTATTAGTTATAATCAACCTCTATTTTATCCTATAATACCATGTTATATTTTTATAATTTCATGGTGGTTTTTATAAAGATATTATATCATAAAAATATATAATATCAAAATTAATAGATTGGCCTTTTCATTTCATATTATGAAAGATATTTCGAAACACTTTATAATTTACCTTCACTTTTTAACTTACTAGCAATTTGAAGATTAACCATAAGCACATTAACTGTAGGTTCTCCAAAAATTCCAAACGCTTTTCCTGTAGTATATTTATTTATATAGCTTTGAAGTTCACTTTTATCAATTCCACTTGCCTTTGAAACTGCATCTATTTGAATCTTTGCCGCTGCAGGACTTATATCCGGATCAACTCCTGAGGCTGATTCAGTTAATAAATCGGCTGGAATATCTTTTTCTTTAACATTAGGATGCGTTTTTAAAAAGCTTTCTAGATCATTTTTTACTCTATCTACTAGCTGCAAGTTTGAAGGTGCTAAGTTAGATCCTCCAGAAGTGACACCGGAATAATTTACCTTCCCATTTTTGTCTGGTTTTATATCTGAAGCAGTATATGTGTTATAATTAACTGCTGATGGTCTACCTACAAAGAATCTTGGATCTGTAAAGCTTTGACCTATTAGCTCTGATCCTACTGTCTTCCCATTAAAAGCAACTAAACTTCCATTCGCTTTATTATTAAAAAATATTTGTCCTATTCCTGTCATTAAAAGT
>JAJXWJ010000100.1 GCA_021781655.1 Bacillota bacterium
TAAAGTGTTTTATTAAGTCACCTTTTAAAATGGATAAAAATCCTGCAAGCACTATCAAATCTACTTTATCCTTCAATAAATTTAATATCTCGTAAGATAAATTTTCACCATACTCCTTCCTTCCAAAAACATATGTGTTAATACCTTTTTCTTTTGCTCTTATTAAACCATAAGCTTTTTCGTTATCGCTAATAACAGCTTCAATTTTACATGATAGAAAACCTGAGTCTATACTATCCAGTATAGACTGCAGATTACTGCCACCTCCAGAAATAAGCACTGCTATTTTAAGCATATGTTAGGACCTCCTGCTTCAACGTGTCCTATTAAATAAGCATCTTCTCCAAGACCCTTTAATGTTTCAATTACTCCTTTAACATCAGCTTGCTTAACGCATAATACAAAGCCAATGCCCATGTTATAGGTTTTATACATTTCTTCTTCAGCAACTCCAAGAGACATTAGATGCTTGAAGATTGCTGGGATTTCATAGCTATTCTTCTCTATAACTGCTGTGAAATCACCTTTAAACATTCTTGGAATATTTTCTATGAATCCACCACCAGTTACATGAGACATACCTCTTATTTCAAATTTTTGCATTAACTCTAAAACTTGTTTAACATATATTTTAGTTGGTGTAATCAATACTTCACCGATTTTTTTACCATTGAAATCTTCTTCGATATTAGTGATTAGCTTTCTAACAAGGGAAAAGCCATTACTGTGAACTCCAGAAGAAGCTATACCAATTAAAGCATCACCAGCTTCAATTTTACTGCCATCGATTATTTCGTCTTTCTCAACGATTCCTACAGCAAAGCCTGCTAAATCATAATCTCCTTCTTTATAAAACCCAGGCATTTCAGCTGTTTCCCCACCTATTAGTGCTGCTCCTGACTGTAAACATCCTTCAGAAACTCCTTTAACAATTAAAGAAGCCACTTCTGCTGACAATTTACCACAAGCCATATAATCTAAAAAGAAAAGTGGTTTTGCACCGTGACATAAAATATCATTTACGCACATTGCAACACAATCTATTCCAACTGTATCATATTTTTTTAATTTATAAGCTATCTCAAGCTTTGTACCTACACCATCGGTTCCAGAAACCAAAATTGGGTTTTTATATTTTCCTATTTCATACATACCAGCAAAACTGCCTAAATTATTTAAAACACTACTATTATAAGTGCTCTTAGCATAATCTTTTATTTTGCTAACAGTTTTGTAGCCTTCTTCAATATTTACACCGGAATCTTTATATGTTGCCATAAATAATCCTACCTTTCTAACCGTTCTTTATCTGTTTCTCTTGGTGCTGAAACTGGATAAACTCCGTTAAAGCAACCAAGGCAAAAGCCCTTTGATTTTCCACCTCTTAAAGCATCAAGCATTCCATCTATGCTAATGTATGCTAGACTGTCTGCACCAATAAAATCTCTAATCTCATCTACACTCATAGATGCACCAACTAAGTCTTTTCTATAAGCTGTATCTATTCCAAAATAACAAGGACATTTTACAACAGGAGATGAAACTCTAAAATGTATTTCCTTAGCACCAGCTTTTTTCAATATGTCAACTAACCTTTTGCTAGTAGTTCCTCTGACTATAGAATCATCTATTAATACAACCCTTTTACCTTCAACTACAACCTTTAAAGCATTAAGTTTAACTGAAACAGCCTTTTCTCTTAGTTCTTGTGAAGGAGCAATAAAGGTTCTACCTACATACTTATTTTTAATAAGTCCAATTCCATATGGAATACCGGAAACTTTTGCAAAGCCTGCTGCAGCAGAAAGACCAGAATCTGGAACACCAATTACTATATCTGCTTCTACAGGAGCTTCTTTAGCTAATATCTCTCCACAAATTTCCCTTGATGTATATACATTTATTCCATCAATGGTACTATCAGGTCTTGCAAAATATACATACTCAAAAGCACAAGTTTCACATTTTGTTTGTTCTGCAAACATTATAGATCTTAAACCATCTTTATCAGCAATTACAATTTCTCCAGGCTTAACATCCCTTATGAACTCTCCGCCAACTGCATCTATAGCACAGCTCTCAGAACAGAATATATAGTTATCATTTAACTTTCCGATGCAAAGTGGTCTAATAGCATTTGGATCTCTAACGCCTATAAGTGCATCCTTAGTCAAAATAACTATTCCATAAGCACCTTTAACCGCTTGAATAGCATCTATAACAGCATTTTCTATACCTTTTTTTGCTCCTTTTGCTATCAAGTTTAAAATTACTTCTGAATCTATTGAAGTTTGAAATAACGAGCCACCATCTTCTAATAGTTCCCTTATTATATCTGCATTTACCAAATTTCCATTGTGAGCTATTGCAATTGAACCTAGCTTAAACTCGCTTAAAAGCGGCTGTGCATTAATAGCATTACTAGAACCAGTGGTAGAATATCTAACATGACCTATTGCAGAAGTTCCTGATAGTTTATTAATTATTTCTTCATTAAAAACATCATTTACAAGACCCATTCCCTTATGACATACAAGTTCATTGTCTTTGCAAGCTACAATTCCGGCACTTTCTTGCCCTCTATGCTGAAGAGCATATAATCCATAATAAGTTACAGAAGCAGCATTAAACTCTCCGTTTGAGAATATACCAAAAACTCCACATTCATCTTTAAATTTATCCTGTTCTACTTTTTTCACGGTAAACTTCCTTTCTGAGTAGTTATAATTATTTACCTGATATTCTATTTAATATTTCAACGTAAGCTTCCTTTACGTTTCCCATGTCTCTTCTAAATCTATCTTTATCTAACTTTTCATTTGTATCTGCATCCCAAAGTCTACAAGAATCTGGTGATATTTCATCTGCTAAAAGTATTTCACCATTGTATCTTCCAAATTCTATTTTAAAATCTATAAGTTTAATATTTTGCTTCAAGAAAAATTGTTTTAATACATCGTTAACTTTAGCTGTCATTTCATAAATCTTCTTTAATTCCTCAAAAGTTGAAAGTCCAATAGCTACTGCATGTGTATCATTTATTAAAGGATCATCGTAATCATCATTTTTATAACATATTTCAAATACTGTAGTTTCAAGCTTTGAGCCTTCTTCAAGTCCTAATCTTTTTGCCATGCTACCTGCTGCAACATTTCTTACTATTACTTCAAGAGGAATGATTTCAACCTTTTTACAAAGTTGCTCTCTATCGCTTAATTTTTTTATAAAATGTGACTTTACTCCATTTTTATCTAAAAGCTCAAATAACATTGTTGTTATAGCATTATTTAAAGTTCCCTTATCTTCAATTTGGCCTTTTTTTACTCCATTGAAAGCTGTAGCATCATCTTTATAGTAAAGTATAACTTCATCTTCCTTATCTGTAGCATAAACTTGCTTTGCTTTTCCTTCATATAATAATTTTCCTTTTTCCATTATAGTTCCACTCCTTCTTCATTTTCACTAATAAATTTTCTTTTCATTTCTTTTCTAAATTCAACTAGTTTTTCTTTTAATTCTGGATATTTTAAGGATAACATCTGTACTGCAAGCATGCCTGCATTGTAGCTGTTATTTATTCCAACAGTGGCAACCGGTATTGATTTTGGCATTTGAACTATTGATAAAAGTGCATCCATTCCATTAACTGCAGCGTTAATAGGAACTCCAATTACTGGAAGTGTCGTATGAGACGCAATAACACCAGGTAAATGTGCTGCAAGACCTGCCCCAGCTATAATAACCTCGTAGTTTTCTTTTTCTAATTTCTCTAAAACTTCAGACAATTTTTCTGGAACTCTATGTGCTGATAAAATATGTACACTATATTCAATTTCGAATTCCTTTAAAGCAGTTGCTGCTCCTTTCATTTTGTCTACATCTGATTTACTTCCAAAAATAATAGCTACTTTCATTTTGAACCTCCATAAATACTTTGTATTTTATTATTTATATTCACTGAACAAAATTAGACACATAAAAATCTGCAAATGAAGCATATTTGTTAATTCATCTGCAGATCTTCAGTTTTATCTTTATCTCAATACTAGCATTTTATACGGAATAAGTCAACAGTTTCACAAAAAAGTATCAATATTATTCGTATTATACCGTACATTAACAAGATATAATATTTTATTATTCGTATTATTTGAAATATTTTACACCCGATTCAAATATTTCTTGATCCTTATTACCCGGAATATTTTTAGCAATATTATCTCCAATTCTTTCACTATGTCCCATTTTGCCTAAAACCCTTCCATCTGGGCTAGTAATACCTTCAATGGCAAACATAGAACCATTTGGGTTAAAGTCTATGTCGTAAGATGGGAAACCATTAAAATCTACATATTGTGTTGCTACCTGACCATTTTTAAACAGTTTCAAAATCTCTTCTTCTTTACCAACAAATCTTCCTTCACCGTGTGACACTGGAATAGTATGAACATCTCCACATTTTACTGCACTAAACCATGGCGATAATGTAGACACTACCATCGTATTAACCATTCTTGATACATGTCTTCCAACATTGTTATACGTTAAGGTAGGGCAATTTTCGTCTATTTCTCTAAATTCACCAAATGGTACAAGTCCTGTCTTAATAAGAGCTTGAAAGCCGTTACAAATACCTAGTATCAAACCATCTCTTTCTTTTAATAAACCCATAATACTTTCACTAACTTTTGGGTTTCTTAAAACTGCTGTAATAAATTTGCCAGAACCATCTGGTTCATCTCCAGCACTAAATCCACCTGGAAGCATAACAATTTGTGCCTTTTTAATAGCTTCACTCATATATTCTATTGATTCTTCTATCATTTTTGGTGTCAAATTTTTAAATACCATTATTTCTGTATCAGCACCTGCTTTTTGAAATGCTTTTGCAGAATCATATTCACAGTTCGTTCCTGGAAAAGTAGGTATAAATACCTTAGGTCTTGCTATTTTAATAACTGGTGACTTAGTATTTCTTTCGTTAAAAGCTGTCATTTTTAAGCCATCTTCCTCATTAACTGTTTTTGTAGGAAATACACCTTCTAAAGGCTCACACCATTTATTTATTAGTTTATTTAGATTAAGAACTACATCATTATAAACAATTGTTTCTTCTCCTGTTGTATAACCTAAGGTTACATATTTTGTCTTACCCATTATTCTTTCCACTTCTTCATCTTTAGCTATTTCAAGAATAATTGAACCGTAATCAGGAGTAAACAAATCTTTTTCTTTAAACTTCTTATTAAATGTAAAACCAATTTTATTTCCAAAACACATTTTACTTATAGCTTCAGCTACACCACCATGTTTTACAGTATGAGAAGCTAATACTTTATTTCTCTTAATCAACTTATTTACTTTAATAAAGTTGCCTTTTAATATTTCAAAGTCGGGAAGTTCGTCATCTTCTCTTATCGCTGGTATTAAAACCACCTGACTATTTATTTCCTTGAATTCCTGAGAAATCACTTTATTTGCATCCACAACATCTATGGCAAAACTTACAAGTGTCGGAGGTACATCCATGTCCTTAAAAGTACCAGACATGCTGTCCTTTCCGCCGATAGCCGGAATTTCAAGCATTTTTTGTGCATGAAAAGCTCCAAGAAGAGCAGCAAAAGGTTTTCCCCACCTGCTAGGATTTTTTGAAAGTCTTTCAAAGTATTCTTGGAAAGTGAGTCTTATACTGCTATATGAACCACCTAAAGCAACTATTTTAGCTACAGATTCAATAACAGCGTAAACTGCTCCATGGAAAGGACTCCAGCTTGACAAATATGGATTATAGCCATATGACATTACAGTTGCTGAATTTGTTTCTCCATTTAAAACCGGTAGCTTTGCTGCCATACCTTCAGCAGGTGTTAGTTGATATTTTCCGCCAAAAGGCATCAATACACTTGCAGAACCAACGGTGCTATCGAATCTTTCCGATAATCCCTTTTGACTACATACATTCAACTCAGATATAACTGAAATCCATTTTCCTTTCACATCTTTTGCTTCTTCAACATTAAAGTAATTCAATGCTTTCTTGGGCTTATTTACAAACACATCCACATTTTGTCTCACGCCATTTGTATCTAAAAATGACCTTTTTATATTTACGATGTAATTGTCTCTCCATTTTAATCTAAGTCTTTTTTCATCAGTAACAACAGCTACCGTTACAGCTTCAAGATTTTCTTCCATTGCTAAAGCAATAAATTTTTCTTCATGCTCTTTGTCTACAACTACAGCCATTCTCTCTTGAGACTCTGAAATTGCAAGTTCTGTTCCATCTAATCCTTCATATTTTTTCGGAACAAGATCTAAATTAACATCTAATCCATCACTTAGTTCTCCTATTGCAACAGAAACTCCACCAGCACCAAAATCGTTACACTTCTTAATTAAATTACTTGCTTCTTTATTCCTAAATAATCTTTGAATTTTTCTTTCTGTAGGAGCATTTCCTTTTTGAACCTCTGCTCCGCAAGTTAAAATTGAATCTTCATTATGTTCTTTTGATGAGCCAGTAGCACCACCACAGCCATCCCTTCCAGTTCTTCCACCAAGTAGTATTATTACATCTCCAGCCTTTGGTTTTTTTCTAACTACATTTTCCTTTGGCGCAGCACCTACTACTGCTCCTATTTCCATTCGTTTTGCTATATAACCTTCATGGTATATCTCAGAAACTTGACCTGTTGCTAGCCCAATCTGATTTCCATATGAGCTATATCCGTGTGCTGCACCAACAGTTATTTTCCTTTGAGGTAATTTTCCTTGAAGTGTATCTTCAATTTTTGTTCTTGGATCACCGCTTCCAGTTACTCTCATTGCTTGATATACATAAACTCTTCCAGAAAGCGGATCTCTTATACAACCGCCAATACAAGTTGCGGCACCTCCAAAAGGCTCTATTTCTGTAGGGTGATTATGGGTTTCATTTTTAAACATTACAAGCCATTTTTGTTTTTCACCATTAACTTCTATTTCTTTTTCAATACTGCAGGCATTAATCTCATCAGAAGTATCTAAATCTTCTATTTTACCATTTCTTTTTAAGTCTTTCATTGCCATAAGTGCAATGTCCATTAAACAAATTTCTCTATCTTCTTCATATACTTTGCTTCTTGTATCTAAATATTCGTCATAAGCAGCTTTTATTGGCTTATTAAATTTTCCTTTTTCAAAATCGATATTATTAATTATTGTGTCAAAGGTTGTATGCCTACAATGATCTGACCAATATGTATCGATAACTTTAATTTCAGTATAAGTTGGATTTCTATTTTCTTCTTCTTTGAAATATTTTTGACAAAACAGCAAATCTTCTATGCTCATTGCAAGGCCTTCCGCTGAACGAAAATCTTCTAATTCTTCTTCAGAATTTGAAATAAAGCCGTCTAAAATCATAACATCTTTAGGATAATCTAAGAGATTTTCAATTGTTTCTGGCTTTTCAAAGCTTGCTTCTTTAGAATCTACTGGATTTATACAGTATCTCTTTATTTTCAATTCCTCTTCTTCAGAAATATTTCCATCTAATATGTATATTTTAGCAGCTAAAACATTGCAGCTTTCATTTTGAGATAATATTTTTATACATTGTGCTGCAGAATCCGCTCTTTGATCATATTGACCAGGTAAATATTGTACTGCAAAAGAAATTGAATTCTCTTCAATATTTATGACTTCATCATGAACGATATCCACTACAGGTTCGGAAAATATTATTTTTTTTGCACTTTCATATTCTTCATCTGAAACTCCGCTTATATCATATCTATTTACTATTCTGAGACTTTTTAAACCTTTAATATTAAGGTTTTCTTTAATATCATGAAATAATTCTAGTGCTTCAACATTAAAACCGTCTCTCTTCTCTACAAATATTCTTCTAACCTTACTATTCATTATAAAATCCCCTTATACTTATTTTACGAACATTTTTTTCTACACATACAGACATCGTTCGTTAATTGCTATTATAATATATTATTAGTTATAAATAAAGTGTTTTATTTTTATTACTCATTTCTTCCACTAGTATATGCATATTTAAGTTCTATACCATTAGAAAAATTAGGAATCATAATATTATCTAAATATTTTTCGTATATTACCTCTGATTGTGAAAAATAAAGAGGGGCAACAACTGCATTATCAATTAGGAAGGACTTCTCTAGAGCTTGAAGCTTTTCAAGCCTATTGCTTTCATTTCCGTTATTTTTAATTTGAAGAAGGCTGTTATCAAAGTTGCTATTGTACCAATTATTATTAAAAACATTAGAACCTGAAGTCCAAATATCGAAGGAGGATAAAGGATCGTTATAATCTGATGTCCAACTTGAAAAACACATTCCATAATTTCCATTAGCAATTTTATTTAAATAAGCATCAGAATCTAAATAATCGCAATTAATATTTATTCCTAAATTTGTCTTCAATTCATTTTTAATAAAATCTCCAGCTTCTTTATCTTCACTAGATGTACCAGGAACCAAATATTCAATAGTTACATCTTCAGGCTTCAAGTTTTTATTTACTTCCTTTAAGCCTTCATTAAATAAACTTTTTGCACCATTCATTCCATTTTTTAAAGTTTTTCCTGTTATATTAGTATACGGTACATCATTGCAGGAAACCGCTGGTGGGACTATTCCATATGCTGGCTTTGCAAAATAATTCAATTCATCGGAAGCAAATTTATCCCGATTTATCGCTTCAGAAATAGCTTGTCTTATTTTTGCATTGCCCAAATATTTGTTATTAAAATTAAAAGCTATAAAATATGTTTGAGGCTGGTCATAAACGTTTTTATTAAACTCATTTAATTTTTTTATCTTGCTATCCCAAATTTTATTTGCCACATCTACTAAATCAACTTTATTATTTACTAGTGCATTCATCCTGCTATCTTCATTACTTAAAAGTAGCATGGTTATTTTTGAAAGCTTAACATCATTTTTATCCCAATAACTTTCATTTTTAACCATCTCTACCTTATCGCTGTTTTTTAAATACGTAACCTTAAATGGTCCATCATAAACTGTTGTGTCGATAGAATTCCCATAATTATCACCATATTTTTTAACCAAATCTTCTCTCTCAGGTATAAATAAATGAGTAGCTAATAGTTTCGTAAAATATGGGCATGGCCGCTCTAAGGTTATTTTGAGGGTTAAGTTGTTGACAGCTTGAACACCTAATGAATTTGTGCCTGCTGAATTAGAATTATAATTAGCTGCCCCCTTAATTCCTGCTTCAACTAATAAATAAGCATCTTCTGAAGCAGTTGTTTTATCCAAGGTTCTTTTTAAAGCATATACATATTGATCTGCCGTTACAGCTTTACCGTCCGACCAAGTATTGTTTCTCAAATGAATAGTCCAAGTCTTTCCATCGCTTGATGTTTCAAAACTTTCTGCACCTGCAGGTACGTACTCATCTTTTCCGTCTTTAACCTCTTCTCTAGTCAAAGCCTCTTCGCATTCCTGTAAAATATACTTAGAAGGCTTATCTGAAGCTTTTGATGGGTCCAAGGTGCTAATATTATCGAAACCCACCGCAATTGTTGCAAATTGATTGCTATCGATAGGCTTTAAATTGGATAAAAAATTATTTTGGCAGCCAGTAAAACTTACTACCATTGCAATACTTAAAAGTAAAGTTAATTTTTTGCGATTTTTCATTATTTTCCCCCTAAATTGTGACAGAATATACAGCGTCAATTTTATAAATACATTTTTTTCTAATTTAAATTTTAACATACATTTTTATATAGTCAATCACAGTTATGTAATAAATACTATAAAAATTATTTACTATATTTTATTACATAAAAACTTTATAATTAAATATACTAGTAATATAAAAATGGGAAGGAAGAAAATTAATGAAATTAGCATTATTTATTGGTATAAGTTTCATAACCTTAGCTTTTATTTTTTATACTGCTGGAATATTTACATTTAGGAGAAAAAAACATTTGAAATGGTATTATATAATTTTATTTTGGCTTGGATTCATATTTGATTTGACAGGTACTTTGGCAATGAGCACCTTAAAAGGTACCCTAAATTATAGCTTAGATTCCGAAAGAATAAACAAACTACATACCCTTTCAGGAACCCTTGCTATTATAATTATGCTTATCTTTTCTTTATATTCTACTTTTATATTTGTTAACCATATAGAAAAACAAAAATTAGCTTTATATAAATTTAGTCTTTGGGCTTGGTTACTTTGGCTTATACCATATACTTTAGGAATATATATAGGAATGAAACATTAAGATTATTGTCTTTCTTTATATAGCTTTTCATATTTTTTCAGCTAATTCGTCTAAAAGGTTTTGAATTTTAGGGGTACATCTTCTTCCACCACATCCACCTGAACCTGCACCTGTTGCTTTTTGAACTTCCTCTACAGTTTTTGCTCCATCTAAAATAGCTTTTTTAATTTTTGCCCTTGATATAGCTTTGCATATACATACTTTTGTTAATTTATCCATAACCGCTTCATTTGCATTGTTTTCCATATTTCCACCTCATTTTTACAATTTGACGTACGCTTTTTCCCGCGCCGCTCATGTCGCAAGCTTTAGTCCCGTCTCGGGTCATCTTATTCATTATTTTCATTGTGGATTC
>JAJXWJ010000101.1 GCA_021781655.1 Bacillota bacterium
TTTAATATATTTGGGACAAAATATAAATATACCTTTAATGATTGGTTACTATGACCATGTTGTAAATCTTCCTATGAGCTTTTTTGGAACAAGAGAAACAGGAGAAATTATTTCAAGGTTTAATGATGCATCTAAAATAAGAGATGCTATTTCGGGAGCTACCCTTACAATGATGATAGATACTTTAATGGTTATATTTGGTGGAATAATTTTATGTACTGAAAATCACTTACTATTTGGCATTACAATAATTCCAGTAGTTTTATACATAATAATCGTATTTGCTTTTAATAGTGCTATAGAAAGGGTTAACAGACGAACTATGGAGGATAATGCTAAGTTAACTTCCTATTTAGTGGAATCTTTAAATGGTATAGAAACGGTTAAAGCCTTTAATGGTGAAAGAAAAGTAAATTTTGAGATGGAAAAAAGATTTATTAAACTGATAAAAAGTGTATTTAGTAATGGTTTTATAAGTAATATGCAAGGTTCTATAAAGACAGCTGTACAAGTGATTTTTGGAACAGTAATTCTTTGGGTTGGAACTTATGAAGTAATGCAAGGAAATATGACAATAGGACAGCTTTTAACCTTTAATGCACTACTAGCTTACTTTTTAGATCCGATTCAGCGTATTATAAATCTTCAGCCAGCACTTCAAACAGCAATTGTTGCTGCAGATAGATTAGGTGAGATACTTGATTTAGAACTTGAAAAAAGTGTTGATGAAGATAAAAAAGTGTCACCAAGTTCATTAAAAGGAACTATTGAACTAAAAAATGTAGACTTTAGATATGGTACTAGACAGTTGGTGTTAAAAAATATAAATATTAATGTAGCAACAGGGGAAAAAATAGCTTTAGTTGGAGAAAGTGGTTCTGGGAAAACTACTATTTCCAAGCTTTTAATGAATTTTTATCAATGCGAAAAAGGGGAAGTTTTAATAAATAACTATAATATAAAAGATATAAATATTGAAGCTTTAAGGGATAGAGTAGCGTATATATCACAGGATGCATTTTTCTTTAGCGGAACAATAAAAGAAAATTTAGCCTTCAGTGCTGAAGAAGCCACCTTTGAAGAGATGATAGAAGCTTGTAAAAAAGCACAAATTCATGATTTTATAAATTCGCTTCCTACAAGATATGATACCTTGCTAGAAGAAAATGCATCGAATCTTTCTGGTGGTCAGAAGCAGAGACTTGCTATAGCTAGAGCTATTCTGAAAAAACCAGATATTCTTATTATGGACGAAGCAACTAGTAATTTAGATTCCATAACGGAAAAAGCAATAGAGAGAACAATAAACGAATTTAGTGAAGGAATTAGTACTATAATTATTGCTCATCGTTTAAGTACTATTATGAGATGTGACAAAATATATGTTATGGATAAGGGGAATATTATAGAAGAAGGTAGTCATAACCAGCTTATAAATGAAAAAGGGACATATTTTAACCTTTGGAAGGAGCAGCTACCAGGCCATGAAGCTATAGAAGAGGCAGCAGCAGGTTTATTGGAGGTAGCAAAAGTATGAGATATGTATTAAAAAATATAGATGAAATAACAGATAGCAGAGAAATATTAGAATCTAGACCACATCCCTTTACCCAAATATTTATTTACATAATAATCGTAATATTATTAGCAGCTTTTATTTGGTCTTGGTTTAGTGAAAAAGAAATTGTTGTTAAGGCAACAGGAATTGTTGAGCCAAACAAGAATATTACTAAAATTTCAAATGAAGTAGCAGGAAAGGTAAAAGCTATAAACGTAAAAGATGGGGATAAGGTCAAATCTGGACAAGTTCTTTATACTATTGATCATTCAAGCTTAGATGCTCAAAAGGGTGCTTATGAAGCGGACCTTAAACTTATGACTACAGAGGTAAATAATTTAAATAAATTAAAACAATCCATAACAGATGGCAAAAATTATTTTGATCAAAATTCAAGTGATGAAAAAGATTATTACAATAGGTATGAAAGGTATGTTGAGGGTTGCAGCGATATAAATAATAGCGCTAAGTCTGCACAGGTTCAAATTCAAGATTTACAAAATCAAGTGACAAAATTATCACAGCTCCAAAAATGTATTAAGGATAACAACAATTATTTTAACGATAGCAGCTCTTATAATAATCAATATGAAGATTATAGTGCAAGCTTGAAACAATATCAGGGAAAAATAGATGATGCCAATAATCAATATAATACATTAAAGCAGGAACAGAATTCTAATAGTGCGATTACTCAAAGTCAAGTTGATAGTGCAAAAATTGCAGTAGACAGTGCAAATGAGGATTTACAAAAATATAAGGCTGAATTCACAGAAAATATTAGTTCAACCTTGGAGCAAGACCAAAATAAAGTAAAAGAATTACAAAGTACTCCAGCATTAAGCCAGGAAAGTGGAAGTGAATATACTTCAATAGATGAATATAAAAATGATAATTTAACTCAAATAAATTCTAGTATTGTGACAGATCAATCAAAAATAAATGAAGATAATGGGAATATTAATAGTACCAATATAAGTATAGATAAGTGCACAGTTAAAGCGTCTACCGATGGCGTAATAAACTTATTGAATGTAATAAATGTTGGAGATGTTCTTCAGGCAGGGACACAACTTGCGGCTATTTTGCCAAATGGTAATTCAAAATATAAGATAGATATTTATGTTTCAAATAAAGATAGTGGAAACATTAAAAAAGGACAGGCTATTAGATGTAATTTTGATGCCCTACCATATAGTGAATATGGAAGCGTAGATACAACTATAAGCTCATTAAGTGTTGATGCAAAAGTAGATTCAAATAGTAAAACAAGCTATTATTCAGCAGAAGCAGAAATAGCAAATAAGCCTTTGTATGACAAAAAAGGTGATGCAGCTTACGTTAAAGCAGGAATGACAAGCGAAATTGATATAATAACTAAAAGAGAAAAGATGCTATATTGGTTATTAGAACAAATAAATCTTAAAGATTAAAGTATATGAACTCAACACAATTGTAATTGTGTTGAGTTCACCAATAAAACCGTAAAACCTTGATACATAAGGCTTTACGGTTTTATTTTTTGCTTCTCAAAAGTAAAATTGCAAAAATAAATTCAACATAATATAATTATTTTAACAATATGTAAAATTAAAAATATGCGAGAGCAGCACGGAAAAGGAGTGAGTTTATGGAGAAGGTAGAACCCATAAGATCAGAGAAAAAGATTAAGGATCTTAAGCAGTATCTTTTAGGATCAGGGAATATTAGAAATTATGCACTGGTAGTTTTAGGACTTAATACAGCACTTAGAGTTTCAGATATACTTTCATTAACTTGGGATGATGTATATGACTTTGAAGAAAAGGCTTTCAAAACCCATGTTTACATAAGAGAAAAGAAAACAGGAAAGGATAAAAAGTTTCTGCTTAATAAAAATGCTATAGAAGGGCTTTTAAAGCACAAAAGAAAGCTTGGACATATAAAAACCATTACAATTCATTTTTGAGAGTCGTAACGGGCGAAATAACGCAATTTCGAGGTATATGGCTATAAGAATAATAAAAGATAGCTGCAGAGCTGTGGGAATAAAAGAAAATGTAGGCTGCCATTCACTAAGAAAGACCTTTGGATATCATTCCTGGAAGAAGGGAGTACCATTGCCGATTCTCATGGAGCTGTTCAATCATTCTAACCAAGGAGTAACTAAATTGTATCTTGGGATCTCCCAGGACGATATAGATGATGTTTATCGACTCGTGGAATTATAATTACATATTTTTACTTAAATTCAAATTAGAAAGTTTGCTAATTTATTATGCAGGATAAAGCAAAACCCATTTTTGTGTATCAAAAATAGGTTACATCATCACGCAAAGCGTGTTGAAGAGTGTGTAAAAATATGTGTATTTTAAAATTTCCAACCCCACTTTTAGGACACAAAGCCGTTTATAATAGCCTGTTTCAAGGCTTAATTAGTGTGTATGAAAGTGGGTTTTATAAAAAATTAAAGCTGCATAACGTTAAATTTTACTGGGGACATTCTTAAATTCAATATACCTTTATTACCCCACCTTTAAAACTCATAATATAAGCCTTTGTGTGCATTATGTCCCCAGGGAGATAATGGTACATATATATTTATAAATATATATGTTTTTTGTTAGTGGGGATGAATGGGTCAAAAGTTTGTTTTGCAAGCATTGACAATGGATATCCATTTTAAAAAGGTGTTCGTGACGAACACCTTAAAAATTAACCTATATTTATTATTCTGCAAGAATCTATAATTCAATTTAGGCGGACAAATAGTATTTTGGCAATAAAAAAGCGGCAGAGCCGCGTTATTTCGCTTCGCTCAACTTCTTTTGGGCGAAGCCCTTTAATTTGACTAATTTGTTATCATATTTATTTATTTATTATTTTTCTATATAAATAAACCCTATGCGTTAGCATTTTAGCTTATTATTTTAAAATTCATATGTTATTCCATGAACACCTTCATATTTTTGTGGTCTCATTATAGCTCCGCATTTTTCACAACTAAATGTTGGTGGCTCAGCTATATTTTCATCATCTATTTCATCAAACATTTCAACCACATCTCTTGGTATATATTCTTCTACTCCGCATTCTGTGCATATATACAAAATGCCTTCTTCCTTGATTTGTTTTTCTTTTATTTTAGCCTTATATTTTGCTCTTTGTTTATCTTTTATTTTTTTATCTTTTTTGGGCATATTACTTACCTTCCTTTATACATATAGTGGCTCTATTTTATCACGAATTATACCTTTAATAACACCATAATTATGCATTAGCTCTTCTATCTTTCTCTTGTTTTCATCCATTATTTTTTCTCTGAGCTTCTCTCTCACACTTTTATTTTTATAATATATATCGTGAAATTTCATTTGTGCTCCGCACTTTTCACATCTCAATGGATTTATACCAAATGTAAGCAATATTCTTGTTTGCCAGTTATTCATTTTTCTTTTAAACTCAGCTACTTTTTCATTTACTAACTTAAAAAACTTATTTTTATGCTTTGTATTTTTTGCATATATTCCATAATATCTTATCATCATAAAACTTTTTTCTGGTATATGCCTTATTACCTTACCTATAAAGTCAATAACATCTATCTCTTCTTCAACCTTCTCTCCATCTTCATGTCTTTCATAACAAAATGTTACCTTTTCTCCATCATATTTTTTTATCCTTGATTCAGCTATCGCTGGTCTTGAAGTATATCTTCCAACATATCTAGCGGCTTCTTTTGCTGTCTTTATTTCTCCTTTTGCATATACATAAAACCCATTCTCTAATTTTTTATAAAGTTCATTTTTCAATCTTTTGAATTCTTTTTTATCACTTTTTAAATTATTTCCTATCTCATCCAATAATATTTTCTGCCATCTTTTTCTTAGTGCTGTGTAATTTATATGTTTTCTATTTTTCCAAGCAGTAATTTTACCTGCTCCACCTTCGGTAACAATTAGATGAACATGAGGATTCCATTTCAAATCTCTTCCAAAAGTATGAATTACAGAAATTATTCCTGGAGTAAAACATTCTTTTTTATTTAACTCTTTAAACCAGCTCATAATTGCTTTAGCTGAACATTGAGGCAACAAAGATAATAACTTCCTATCTCTAGCAAAATATATTCTTAATTCTTGTGGAATTGTAAATACCATATGTCTATGTTTTGAATTAATAAGCCTAGCCACCATAGCATCAGACCATTCTTCAGATTTTTTCTTACCACAAGATGTACAAAATCTGCTCTTACATCTAAAGCCGACCCTTTTAATTTCTCCACATTCTTCACACTTAAATTCAATAAACCCATTGTCTAACGACCCACAGCTAATCATTTTATTAACTTCTCTATTTATATTAGCTCTAATTTTGCCTTTATTAATTTCACAGAACCTTTCCCAATTATCAATAAATATTTGTTTTATTACTCCACGCATTTTCATCAATCCAATACTAATTTTGATAATAATTATAGCAAAAATACGATTCCAAAATATTACTTGAAATATTTTCCTCAAGGTTGCTAAACTAGATTTCCCAAGCCCTAACGGGCATTTTTTTTGAGCCAAAAATTTATAAATTCCTAATAAATAAAAAAATCAGGAAACCCTTTATTATAGGCATTCCTGAAGATATAGAACCATTTTACTTTGTTTGTAAGTGTTTAAAACCCGACTAAGACATTATCACTTTTCAATCATAAAAATCAGGCTTAACACCACAAATCTATTGACAATTAAAATTATCGTGGTAAAATATTATTGTTGTATTGCCCCATAGCCAAATTGGTAAGGCACCTGATTCTGGTTCAGGCATTGTGTGGGTTCGAGTCCTGCTGGGGCAGCCATTAAAAGATGCGAGAAAACTTGCATCTTTTTTCATTAAGTAAACCTATTTTTTGTTTGCTTCTCTAAATTTTTTTGGAGTAACCTTAAACTTTTCAATAAAAAGTTTATTAAAATATGATACATTATTAAAGCCCACTTCAAATGCAATTTCCATTATAGGCTTACAAGTAGTTGTCAATAAACTTGCTGCTGTCTCTAATCTATACAAATTGATATAGGACGTACAAGTCATTCCTGTGTATTTTTTAAAAAATCTCATAAAATAGTATTCGCTAAAATTACAAACATTAGCTGCTTCTTTAATGGATATTTCCTTCATATAATTGTTTTGTATGTAGTCTAATACCTTTTTTATTTTATATATTAAAGTATTTGTTATTACAGCTGTTTCACTAATAGTTACCAGTTTATGCTTATAAAAAATACTAAATAAATAATAAAGCATAGATTTTAACTGTAGCTCATAAGCAACTTCCTTTAATTTATAACAATTAAATATATTTAAAATTGTTGCTAATATTTCATCATAACCCTTAGTATCTTTTTTTATTATAAGTGGAAGCTCGTGCTCATTATTTGAAATAGGAGCAAAATATTTTAGCAAGCATCCATCTGCTACGGCACTTTTTAGCATATCTAAGCTAAATACCATAGTACTCCAATTCATATCCATATTGTTGATTCTATTTATTGAATGAAGTGATAACGGCTTTATTATTATTATGTCTCCTTCTTCCACATTATAGTTGTCCAAATCTATGCTGTATAAAGCTATTCCTTCATTAACAACTGTTATTTCTATCTCGTTATGCCAATGAATCGGCACAAGAGGAAAGGTTTCACATATATCTCCTGTATATATAGTGAACGGCAAAATATAATTTCCATGTTCTACATTTTCTTTTAACTTTAACAATTCAAAATTATTCATTTCCTTCTCCAATTAGCAGTATTGTTTTATTTTTAAGCTTTATTTTGCAAGAAATCCTATTAATTTTCTCTTATAATAACATTATAATGATAAAATATATTAGGAGGAATTACAATGATTAAGAATGGGTACGGCAAATTATTAGATTTTCAAGTTAACGGAAACGATATTGTAATCAATTACGAGCATAATAAAGTTTTTGTAAGTATTATAAGAAGCACTATTATTAATTTTTTTGTTCCTTTATTTAGGAAAGAACGAAACTCTAAAGCAGTTGAAAACTTTGAAACAACTCACAGAAAGTTTGAAATAAAAGCAATTGAAAATGGCCTTGAAATTATTACAGAAAAATTAGTAGTAAAAATATTTGATTATTTTAAAACCGACATATATGATAAAACCGGAAATTTACTTTGCCAAGACTACAGAGGAGAAAAAGCACCTTTTGAAAGAAGATTTAGTGATTATGATCTTTTAGCTGCTGAAGGCCATAAAACAAATGCCAATTCAGATGAAAAAATTTATGTTGTAAAAAAATTAGAAGAAGATACTTATTTTTATGGCTTAGGCGAAAGAAGTGGACATTTAAACAAAAAAGGTTATCATTATGTTAATTGGAATACAGATAATCCTGCTCCTCATGGCGAAACCTTCGATAGGTTATATAAATCTATTCCCTTTTTAATAGGCATAAAGAAAAACATCTCCTTTGGAATATTTTTTGATAATCATTTTGAAACTACTTTTGACATGGGGCGAGATAACAAAGACTACTATTATTTTTCTGCTGCTGATGGCAATTTGGATTATTATTTTATATATGGGCCATCTGTTAAGGAGGTAGTCGAAAATTATACAAAGCTTACTGGAACAACTCCCCTACCACAGCTTTGGACACTTGGTTTTCAGCAATGCAGATGGTCCTATGGTAGCGAGGCAAGAGTAATGGAAATTGCAAATAGCTTTAGAAAAAGAGAAATACCTTGCGATACTATATACCTAGATATCGACTACATGGATGGCTACAGGGTATTTACTTGGAATAAGGAAAAATTCAAAAATCCTCATGCTATGATTGAAAAATTAAAAAGCATGGGTTTTAAAATCGTAACAATAATCGACCCAGGCGTTAAAGTTGATAAAGGATATAAAATATACGATGAAGGTCTTGAAAATGACTATTTTGCAAAGGACAACCAAGGAATAGTTTACAGGAATGAAGTTTGGCCTGGCGACTCTGTTTACCCTGATTTTTTAAATTCAAAAACAAGAAGCTGGTGGGCAAAAAATCAAAAAATAATGACGGATTATGGTGTTAGTGGAATCTGGAACGATATGAATGAACCAGCAAGCTTTAAAGGACCTCTCCCTGATGATGTTATGTTTGATAATGATGGAATTCCAGTTATGCATAAGGAAGCTCACAATATTTATGCACACTTTATGGCCAAAGCCACTTATGAAGGTCTAAAAAAAGAAACTGGCAAAAGACCATTCATTGTTACAAGAGCGGCTTATGCGGGAACTCAAAAATATTCAACGGTATGGACTGGAGATAATCAAAGCACTTGGGAACATTTAAGGATGTCTATACCTATGCTTATGAATCTTGGCCTAAGTGGAATAGGCTTTTGTGGAACAGATGTAGGCGGTTTTGGACACGACTGCACTTCAGAGCTTTTAATAAGATGGGTGCAAATGGGAACCTTTACTCCTTTATTTAGAAATCATTCTGCAATGGGAACAAGAGATCAAGAGCCATGGGCATTTGATGAAAAAACTGAAGAAATAAATAGACAATATATCAAGCTTAGATATAAGCTTCTCCCTTATATTTATGATATGATGTGGCAATGTAACAAAACTGGTGCTCCACTTATTAGACCTTTACTTTTCAATTATCAAGCTGATGCTGAAACCTATGAATTAAACTATGAATTTTTATGTGGCGATAATATTTTAGTTGCTCCAGTAGTTGAACAAGGTGCTAAAGTAAGAACTTTGTATTTGCCAAAAGGAGACTCTTGGGTTGATTATTGGACAGGTGAAATACATGAAGGTGGTCAGTATATAATTAAAAATGTACCATTAGATATTTGTCCTATATATATTAAAGGTGGTTCTGTACTGCCAACTTACGAAGTACAAAATTATGTTGGCGAAAAAGAAATAACAAAATTGACCTTACAGGTTTATTTAACTGATGAAAATACATCATCAACCTATAACCACTATGTTGATGATGGAGAAAGCTTTAAATATATGGTTGGTGAATATAGCAACTATAAAATAAAGGTTACAAATGGAGAAAAAGTAGAGATTAAGCTAAAGGTAATAGACAATAACTACAAAGACAGTTATAAAAACTTCCAATTTGTTTTTCATAACTTAAAAGAAAAAGAAGTTATTATAAATGGTGAGACTAAGGCTGTAGATGATAAAGGAAAAATAGTAATTATTAAGCCATAATAATGTATAACCCCTCCAATAACAGAGGGGTATATTCTTATTATCACAATTAAAGGTTTTTTGCAATATTGTTTAATTCTTCAGTAGCGGAGGATATTTCTTCAATGCTTGCAGTAATTTCTTCAGTTGCTGAAGCTTGTTCTTGGCTTGAAGCTAATGAGCTTATACTTCTTTGACTAACTTCATTAACCTTTACTTTTATATTTTCAGTAATTTGGTTTATTTTAGGTACTGTACTTTTAGATTGCTCAGATAATTTTCTTATTTCCTGTGCAACTACTCCAAAACCTTTTCCAGCCTCACCAGCTCTAGCTGCTTCTATTGCCGCATTTAATCCTAGCATTTTAGTTTCATCAGCAATTTTTTTAATAAATGCTGAAATTTCATTTATTTCCTCTGACAAAGTAATAATATCTTGAATTTCAGTGTTTAATTCCTGTTCATTTGTATGAATATCACTTGCAGAATCTGCCAGCTGTTGTATTGCTGATACTATTCCTTGAAGATTATTTTCAAGGTTATTTGACATATTTCTTAAACTTACAGCTACTTCCTTTGGTGTAATAATAGATATGTTTCCAACAACCTCATTTTCATTTTCTTCGTCAAAAAGTGGATAACAAGCTTCTAGAACATTAACACCAAATTTAGAACTATCAATTTCTTCGATGCAATGAGCTTTTGTTTTTATAACCTCACTAGCCATTGAATCTTCTAAAAAACTATCATCAA